>NZ_JBLVOM010000318.1:0-92882 GCF_053543775.1 Acinetobacter endophylla
CAACGTGGTCAAGTATTGACTAAACCAGGTGCGATCAAGCCACACACTAAATTCGATGCAGAAGTATACGTACTTTCTAAAGAAGAGGGTGGTCGTCACACTCCATTCCTTAACGGTTACCGTCCACAGTTCTACTTCCGTACTACGGACGTAACTGGTGCGATCGCGCTTAAAGAAGGCGTGGAAATGGTTATGCCTGGTGACAACGTTGAGATGTCAGTAGAGCTAATCCACCCAATCGCAATGGACCCAGGTCTACGTTTTGCGATCCGTGAAGGCGGTCGTACAGTGGGTGCTGGTGTAGTTGCTAAAGTAACTGCATAATCATAGAATAAGACAAGCAGGTTGGAGCTTAGGCTCCAACTTGTTGTTTTGCAGGTCAGTAGTTCAATTGGTAGAGCGTCGGTCTCCAAAACCGAATGTTGGGGGTTCGAGTCCCTCCTGACCTGCCAAGTTTCTAAAAAGACGCTTGATGTCGGCAAAATTGGTCATATAATAAGTCGCGAAACCTACGACGAGTACAAAAATGTCGAATGAAAAATCACGCGACGCATTAGGCGAAGCGGCAATTCCTCAAAGAAATAATCCTGCAGTAGATGTAAGTTCTGGTTCTCCATTAGACATGGTTCTATGGGTTATCGCCTTGATTTTATTGGTTGGTGCAATGATGGTAAACCAATATTTACCAGCGTACTGGGCACCTGCGAATGATATTTGGGTGCGCGTTGGGGTGATTTTGGCTTGTATCGTTGCAGCATTCGGTTTATTATACGCCACCCATCAAGGCAAAGGCTTTATTCGTCTGCTGAAAGATGCACGAATTGAGTTGCGTCGAGTGACCTGGCCTACCAAGCAAGAGACGATGTCCACATCTTGGCAAGTTCTTGTTGTAGTCGTAATTGCATCCATCTTATTGTGGTGTTTTGACTATATTTTAGGCTGGTTAATGAAGTTTATTATCGGGTAAGAGAGCTATGAAACGTTGGTACATTATTCATGCCTATTCAGGTTATGAAAAACAAGTGATGCGTTCGCTTAATGATCGAATCCAGCGTAGCGCTGTTGCCGATAGCTTTGGTGAAGTCCTTGTTCCTACCGAAGAAGTGGTAGAAATGAAGGATGGCAAGAAGCGTAAATCAGAGCGTAAGTTCTTTCCTGGCTATGTCCTAGTCGAAATGGAAATGAACGATGATACTTGGCACATTGTTAAAGAATGTCCAAAAGTTTTAGGTTTTATTGGTGGTACGGCTGAAAAACCGGCACCGATTACGCAAAAAGAAGCAGATGCGATTCTTGCGCGTGTACGCAATACTGGCGAAGCACCTCGTCCTAAGACGATGTTTGAACCAGGCGAAGAATTACTCGTGGTTGACGGGCCATTCACCGACTTTAAAGGTGTGGTGGAAGAAGTTCAGTACGAAAAGTCGCGTTTAACGCTGACCATTAATGTATTTAACCGACCAACTCAAGTTGAATTGGAATTTCGTCAAGTCGAAAAATCAGTCTAATTTGTATGGGTTGAAAACGCCTGACTTATTTATAAGTCAGGCATTGTTGTTGTAACGGTATCGTTACTTGAAATCATTGGGGAGCCTTCACCGGCGTTTGCACCCAGAGGTAATTTGAAATGGCTAAGAAGATTGACGGCTATATCAAGCTGCAAGTTCCAGCTGGTAAAGCGAATCCATCTCCACCGATTGGTCCTGCACTAGGTCAACGTGGTGTGAACATCATGGCATTCTGTAAAGAATTCAATGCTGCTACACAAAAAGTTGAAGCTGGTCTGCCAATTCCAGTCGTGATCACTGTGTACAACGACAAGTCGTTCACATTCATCATGAAAACTCCACCTGCTGCTGTTCTTCTTAAGAAAGCTGCTGGTATCCAGAAGGGTTCAGCTGTACCTAACAAAACTAAAGTTGGTAAGTTGACTCGTGCTCAAATCGAAGAAATCGCGACTACTAAAGAACCAGATTTGACTGGTGCTGATTTAGACGCACGTGTACGTACCATTGCTGGTTCTGCGCGTTCTATGGGCTTGGAAGTGGAGCTTTAAGACATGGCTAAATTAACTAAACGTCAAAAAGCGATTGTAGCTGCTGTAGAAGCACACAAAGTTTACACGCTAGAAGAAGCTGTTGCAGTTTTAGAGAGCCTTCCAGCTCCTAAATTCAAAGAATCTCTAGATATCGCGGTAAACCTAGGTGTTGATCCTCGTAAATCTGACCAGGTTGTTCGTGGCGCGACTACACTTCCTGCAGGTACTGGTAAAACTGTACGTGTAGCTGTATTCGCTCAAGGCGCTGCTGCTGAAGCTGCTAAAGCTGAAGGTGCAGACGTTGTTGGTTTCGACGATCTTGCTGAAAGCATCCAAGCGGGTAACCTTGACTTTGACGTAGTAATTGCTGCTCCAGATGCAATGCGCGTTGTAGGTAAACTTGGTACGATCCTTGGTCCACGTGGCTTAATGCCAAACCCTAAAGTGGGTACTGTAACTCCTGACGTTGCTACTGCAGTTAAAAATGCAAAAGCTGGTCAAGCACGTTACCGCGTAGATAAAGCTGGTATTATCCATGCTGCGATCGGTCAAGTAGGTTTTGAAGCTGCTGCTGTTCGTCAAAACGTTGAAGCACTTGTTGCTGACTTGAAGCGTTTGAAACCTGCTACGTCTAAAGGCGTATACATTCAAAAGATCACTTTGAGCTCAACTATGGGCCCTGGTTTGATCGTTGATGTAGCAAACGTTTCTAAATAAGTCTCGACTTATTACAGAATTTTAAAGCCCTGAAGATGTCTCCTTCTCCCTCTGGGAGAAGGTCGGGAAGAGGGTTAAACCTCTCCCTAGCCATCTCCTAAAAGGAGAGGGGATAATTTAGGCAAACTTTGAATTGATAAATGAAAATTTATCAGCGTCAAAGACCGCGGGCGAGGGGAGTTTTGTGCTTCTCTCTTAATAGCCCAGCCTGCGTAGACGCGGTGGTGTGATTTGTTCATCCTCCGCGTGTGAGTCCAGTGATGGTCTTGCGAATTGGGAGTGTACTTCGCGTAAGTACATAAATCACCGTTAGGAGGTTTTACAATGGCTCTTCTTATCGAAGGCAAAAAACAGATCGTAGCTGAAGTTGCTGAAGTTGCTTCTACTGCATTTGCTGCTGTTGTTGCTGACTATCAAGGTTTGACTGTAGAGCAGTTAACTACTCTACGTGTTGAAGCGCGTAAACTTGGTGTTACTACACGTATCGTTCGTAACACTTTGGCTAAACGTGCTCTTCAAGATACTCAATTCAATATCTTGAACGACAACCTTGTTGGCCCAACAATCTTAGCTTTCTCGAATTCTGAAGACGACATGGGTGCTGCTGCACGTTTGTTCGAAGAATTCGCTAAAACTAATAAAGCATTTGAACTTAAAGCTGCTGCATTTGATGGCAAACTTTATCAAGGTGCAGAAGTTAGCGTAATCGCGAATCTTCCGAACCAAGAGAAAGCGCTTACTATGCTTGCAAACGTTCTTCAAGCTCCTATTTCGAAATTGGGCCGCTTACTTACAGCGCTTCAAGAGAAAAACGAGTCAGAAGCTGCTTAAGCTCAAACTTAAACACACATCATTCAATACCCATTTGGAGTTAATCTCATGGCTTTAACAAACGAAGAAATCCTAAACGCAGTTGCTGAAAAAACTGTTCTTGAACTTGTTGAACTTATCTCTGCTTTCGAAGAGAAATTCAATGTATCTGCTGCTGCTGTAGCTGTTGCTGCTGGCCCTGCTACTGCTGCTGCTGAAGAACAAACTGAATTCAATGTTGAATTGACTTCTTTCGGCGCGAACAAAGTTGCTGTAATTAAAGCAGTTCGTGAAGCGACTGGCCTTGGCTTGAAAGAAGCTAAAGACATGGTTGAAGGCGCTCCTGCAGTTCTTAAAGAAGGCGTTTCTAAAGAAGAAGGCGAAGAGCTTAAGAAGAAACTTGAAGAAGCTGGTGCTACAGTTACTCTTAAGTAATTTCTTAAGGGAGCCGGTTTTTTTATAATCGGCTCCAAAAATTGGCTGATGGCTCTTGGGTCATCAGCCTTTTTGCGTTACAATAATCGGCTCGATTTTTGTTTGCATGATATAAAAATCATACAAATTGAAAATAAACATAATGAACAAACGTTTACCAATATTTTTCATTAAAAAATATTGATAAGCGTTTTAATACCACTAAAAATTGCAGCATTTGTAAAGAGTGGTGGCCATATCGGCCAGCGTAATTCCTTCTGAGCCCGTTCTGCAGGCGGGCTTGGTTTACACTTTCCGAGGACTCCAGATGGCATACTCATATACCGAAAAGAAACGGATCCGTAAGAATTTTGGTAAATTGCCTAGCGTCATGGATGCTCCGTACTTGCTCGCGATTCAAGTCGACTCGTACAGAACATTCTTACAAGATGGCAAATCACCAAAAAACCGCGAAGATATCGGTCTCCAAGCCGCATTTCGTTCAGTTTTTCCTATTGAAAGTTATTCTGGCAATGCTGCTTTAGAATTTGTTGAGTATAGTCTTGGTAAGCCTGAGTTTGATGTACGCGAATGTATCCTTCGTGGCTCAACTTATGCAGCACCAATGCGTGTAAAAATTCGTTTGATCTTGAAAGATCGTGAAACGAAGTCAATTAAAGACGTACGTGAACAAGAAGTCTATATGGGCGAAATGCCATTAATGACGGATAACGGTACCTTTGTAATTAACGGTACCGAGCGTGTGATCGTGTCACAATTACACCGTTCACCAGGCGTATTCTTTGACCACGATAAAGGCAAGACTCACTCAAGTGGTAAAGTCCTTTATTCAGCGCGTATCATTCCTTACCGTGGTTCATGGTTAGACTTTGAATTCGATGCCAAAGACCTCGTCTATGTACGTATTGACCGTCGTCGTAAATTGCTTGCGACTGTGGTGCTTCGTGCCTTGGGTTATAGCAACGAAAACATTCTCGACATGTTCTACGAGAAAGTACCTGTGTATCTTGACATGGGTAGCTACCAGATCGACCTGGTGCCTGAACGTCTGCGTGGCGAAATGGCACAGTTTGACATCCTGGACAAGGATGGCAAGGCAATTGTTGAGCAAGGTAAACGTATCAATGCGCGTCATGTACGTCAAATGGAAGCTTCAGGTCTTGAAAAACTTGCAGTGCCAGATGAGTACCTATATGAGCGTATCACTGCTGAAGACATCCCATTAAAAGATGGTGATGTGATTGCAGCCAATACTGTATTAAGCCATGAAATCATGGTGAAAATTGCAGAAGGCGGCGTGAAACAGTTCAATATTCTGTTCACTAATGATATCGACCGCGGTTCATTCGTTGCAGATTCTCTACGTGCAGATACAACGAGCAATCGTGAAGAAGCATTGGTAGAAATCTACAAAGTGATGCGTCCGGGCGAACCACCAACAAAAGAAGCTGCTGAAAACTTATTCAACAACTTGTTCTTCTCTTCTGAACGTTATGACTTGTCTCCAGTGGGTCGTATGAAGTTCAACCGTCGTTTGGGTCGTCCTTACGAAGTGGGTACAGACCAGAAATCACGTGAAGTTGAAGGCATTCTCTCGAACGAAGATATCACTGATGTATTAAAAACATTAGTTGAAATCCGTAACGGTAAAGGTGAAGTCGACGATATCGATCACTTGGGTAACCGTCGTGTTCGTTCTGTTGGTGAAATGACAGAAAACCAATTCCGTGTAGGTCTGGTTCGTGTAGAACGTGCTGTTAAAGAGCGTTTATCACAAGCTGAAACTGACAACCTGTCTCCACAAGATTTGATCAATGCGAAGCCTGTTGCTGCTGCAATCAAAGAATTCTTTGGTTCAAGCCAGTTGTCTCAGTTTATGGACCAAAACAACCCGTTATCTGAGATTACGCACAAACGTCGTGTTTCTGCGCTTGGTCCCGGCGGTTTGACGCGTGAACGTGCAGGCTTTGAAGTACGTGACGTACATCAAACTCACTACGGTCGTGTATGTCCAATTGAAACACCGGAAGGTCCAAACATTGGTTTGATCAACTCGCTTTCTGTTTATGCGAAATGTAATAACTTCGGTTTCCTGGAAACCCCATACCGTAAGGTTGTTGATGGTCGTGTAACAGATGAAGTTGAATACCTGTCTGCGATTGAAGAAGTAGGCACTGTCATTGCACAGGCCGATTCTGCAATGGATAAAGACGGTAACTTAACAGAAGAGTTTGTATCTGTTCGTCATCAAGGTGACTTCGTACGTATTCCTCCTGAAAAAGTAACGCATATGGATGTATCTGCTCAGCAGGTCGTATCTGTAGCAGCGTCACTGATTCCATTCCTAGAACACGATGATGCCAACCGTGCATTAATGGGTTCGAACATGCAACGTCAGGCAGTTCCGACGTTGATCGCTGACAAGCCGCTTGTTGGTACCGGTATGGAAGCGAACGTAGCACATGACTCAGGTGTATGTGTGATCGCTCAGCGTGGTGGTCGTATCGAGTTTGTTGATGCGTCTCGTGTGGTTATTCGTGTGAATGAAGACGAAATGATCGCAGGTGAAGCAGGTGTAGATATCTACAACCTGATCAAATACACCCGTTCGAACCAGAACACTTGTATCAACCAGAAAGTTCTTGTGAACCTGGGCGATAAAGTAGGTCGTGGTGATGTACTGGCTGATGGTCCATCAACAGATGGCGGTGAGCTGGCATTGGGTCAAAACATGCGCGTTGCGTTTATGACCTGGAATGGTTACAACTACGAAGACTCGATCTTACTTTCTGAACGTGTACTTCAAGAAGACCGTTTAACGTCTATTCATATCCAGGAATTGTCATGTGTTGCACGTGATACCAAACTGGGTGCGGAAGAAATCACTGCTGATATTCCGAACGTAGGTGAAGCTGCTCTGTCTAAACTGGACGAGTCAGGTATCGTTTACATCGGTGCTGAAGTAACTGCTGGCGATATCCTTGTTGGTAAAGTAACCCCTAAAGGTGAAACACAGCTTACTCCGGAAGAAAAATTGCTACGTGCAATCTTCGGTGAAAAAGCGGCTGACGTAAAAGACTCATCTTTACGTGTTCCATCAGGTACTAAAGGTACTGTGATTGACGTTCAAGTGTTTACACGTGACGGTCTTGAAAAAGACGAACGTGCTCAAGCAATTGAAAAAGCGCAATTGGATGCATACCGTAAAGACTTGAAAGAAGAATTCAAAATCTTCGAAGAAGCTGCACGTGAACGTGTAATCCGCCTACTGAATGGCCAAGAGTCGAATGGTGGCGGTACAACTAAACGTGGCGACAAACTGTCTGAAGACGTGTTGTCTGGTTTAGAGCTTGTTGATCTTCTTGAAATTCAACCAGTTGACGAAGCAATTGCTGAACGTTTAACTCAAATTCAAGTGTTCTTGAAAGAGAAGAGCTTCGAAATTGATGAGAAATTTGCTGAGAAAAAACGCAAACTTTCTACAGGCGATGAACTGACGACTGGCGTATTGAAAGTAGTTAAAGTTTATCTTGCTGTGAAACGTCGCATCCAGCCTGGTGATAAGATGGCGGGTCGTCACGGTAACAAAGGTGTTGTATCAAACATCTTGCCAGTAGAAGACATGCCACATGATGCCAACGGTGTACCTGTTGATATCGTATTGAACCCGCTGGGCGTACCATCGCGTATGAACGTGGGTCAGATTCTTGAAACTCACTTGGGTATGGCGGCGAAAGGTCTTGGCGATCAAATCGACAAGATGATGAAAGAGCAACGTACTGTACTTGAGCTTCGTGATTTCCTAGACAAGATTTACAACAAAGTTGGTGGCGAGCAAGAAGATCTTGATAGCTTGACTGATGAAGAAATCTTGAAACTTTCTGGCAACTTGCGTGCTGGTGTACCTTTGGCTACTCCTGTATTCGATGGTGCTGAAGAAGGTCAGATCAAAGAGTTGTTACAACTTGCAGGCCTGTCTAGTACTGGTCAGACCGTATTATATGATGGTCGTACTGGTGAGCGTTTCGACCGTCCGGTAACTGTTGGTTACATGTACATGCTGAAACTGAACCACTTGGTGGATGACAAGATGCATGCGCGTTCAACTGGTTCTTACTCTCTAGTTACGCAACAGCCGCTTGGTGGTAAAGCACAATTCGGTGGTCAGCGTTTCGGTGAGATGGAAGTCTGGGCACTAGAAGCTTACGGTGCAGCATATACGCTACAAGAAATGCTGACTGTGAAATCGGATGACGTTGAAGGCCGTACCCGTATCTACAAGAACATTGTAGATGGCAACCATTATATGGACCCGGGCATGCCTGAATCGTTCAACGTATTGACCAAAGAGATCCGTTCTTTAGGTATCAACATTGAACTGAAAAATGGTGACTAAGAATCTCCATTAAATCTCCCCAAACCCCTCTTTGATAAAGAGGGGCTTCCCCCCTTAACAAAGGGGGATTGAGGGGGATTCTTGGGATTCCCAATTCAGTTAAAAAACAATATTTGTGACCCAGTTGTTGAGTGAAAATCTCCACAACACACGGAGAAAAAAATTGAAAGACTTGCTCGATATCATGCGCAAAAAGACGGATTCAGACGGTCATGCTCCAGTAGAGTTTGACCGCATCCGTATTGGTCTTGCGTCACCAGAAATGATTAAGTCATGGTCTCACGGTGAAGTTAAAAAGCCAGAAACCATTAACTATCGTACGTTCAAGCCTGAACGTGATGGTTTGTTCTGTGCCAAAATCTTTGGTCCAGTGAAAGATTACGAATGCTTGTGTGGTAAATACAAGCGTATGAAATACAAAGGCGTCATTTGTGAAAAATGTGGCGTTGAAGTAACAACTGCGAAAGTTCGTCGTGAACGTATGGGTCACATCGAGCTAGCATCTCCAGTTGCACACATCTGGTTCTTGAAATCATTGCCTAGCCGTATCGGTCTATTATTAGACATGACGCTACGTGATATTGAACGTGTATTGTATTTCGAATCTTATGTAGTGACCGATCCGGGTATGACTCCATTTGAGAAATACCAGCTTCTAAACGATGAAGAATACTTCAATGCATTAGAAGAACACGGTGATGAATTCACAGCGAAAATGGGTGCTGAAGCGGTTCAAGACTTGTTGAAAGACATCGATCTTGAAGCTGAAATTGCGCGTCTTCGTGAAGAAATTCCTGTTACAACTTCAGAAACCAAGCTGAAAAAAGCGTCTAAGCGTTTGAAGTTGATGGAAGCATTCAACGATTCGAACAACAAGCCAGAATGGATGGTGTTAACTGTACTTCCAGTTCTTCCACCAGATCTACGTCCGCTTGTACCACTTGAAGGTGGTCGTTTCGCGACTTCTGACCTGAACGATCTTTATCGTCGTGTGATCAACCGTAACAACCGTTTGAAGCGTCTTCTTGACCTTGCAGCGCCAGACATCATCGTACGTAACGAAAAACGTATGTTACAAGAGTCTGTAGATGCATTGCTGGATAACGGTCGTCGTGGTCGTGCAATTACCGGTTCGAACAAGCGTCCGCTTAAATCTTTGGCAGACATGATCAAAGGTAAGCAAGGTCGTTTCCGTCAAAACTTACTTGGTAAGCGTGTTGACTACTCTGGTCGTTCGGTAATTACTGTTGGTCCAAACCTGCGTTTGCATCAATGTGGTCTTCCGAAGAAAATGGCACTTGAACTGTTCAAGCCATTCATTTTCGCGAAACTACAAGCTTCTGGTCAAGCAACTACCATTAAAGCTGCGAAGAAAATGGTTGAGCGTGAAACCCCAGAAGTTTGGGACGTTCTTGCTCACGTGATTCGTCAACATCCAGTAATGTTGAACCGTGCGCCAACACTTCACCGTCTGGGTCTTCAAGCATTTGAACCGATCCTGATCGAAGGTAAAGCGATCCGTCTACACCCACTCGTATGTGCTGCGTTTAACGCCGACTTCGATGGTGACCAAATGGCGGTACACGTACCATTAACACTTGAAGCTCAGCTTGAAGCTCGTGCGTTAATGATGTCGACGAATAACATCTTGTCTCCAGCGAATGGTGAGCCAATCATCGTACCGTCTCAGGACGTTGTCTTGGGCTTGTATTACATCACGCGTGATGCAATCAATGCCAAAGGTGAAGGCATGGTGTTCGCGGATACTCACGAAGTAAACCGTGCACTGGCAACAGGTCAGGTTGATCTACACGCTCGCGTTAAAGCACGTGTACACCAGACTGTCATCGACGAAGACGGTAACCGTGAACAGCAAACCATTATTGTAGATACGACGCCTGGTCGCTGCCTGCTTTGGGAAGTTGTACCTGAAGGGATGGATTTCCAGCAAATTAACGTTGAGATGACCAAGAAAAACATCTCGAAGTTAATTAACTCTTGCTACCGTAAATTGGGTCTGAAAGATACTGTTATCTTCGCTGACCAATTGATGTACTTGGGCTTCCGTCAGGCGACGCGTTCAGGTGTATCTGTCGGTATGGAAGACATGGTTATTCCACCGCAAAAACAAGCAATTATTGGTAAAGCGGAAGCTGAAGTTCGTGAAATCGAACAACAGTTCGAACAAGGTTTCGTAACTGCCGGCGAACGTTATAACAAAGTGGTCGATATTTGGGCACGTACCAATGACCAGGTTGCTAAAGCGATGATGGACAACTTGTCTTTCACTACTGTGAAGAACAAACAGGGTGAAGACGAGAAGCAAAAATCATTCAACTCGATCTACATGATGTCTGACTCGGGTGCCCGTGGTTCGGCAGCTCAGATTCGTCAGTTGGCGGGTATGCGTGGTTTGATGGCGAAGCCGGATGGCTCGATCATTGAAACCCCAATTAAAGCGAACTTCCGTGAAGGTTTGACCGTACTTCAGTACTTCATCTCGACACACGGTGCGCGTAAAGGTTTGGCCGATACAGCACTGAAAACTGCGAACTCGGGTTACTTGACTCGTCGTTTGGTAGACGTTGCGCAGGACTTGGTTATTACCGAGCCAGATTGTGGTACTTATGACGGTCTGGTAATGACTCCGTTCATTCAAGGTGGCGATGTCATCGAAAACCTGGGTGCACGAGTATTGGGTCGTGTGGTTGCTGAAGATGTGAAACGTGTAGGTACAGACGAAGTTCTGCTTCCACGTAATACGTTAATTGACGAGAAACTGGCAACGTTTATCGAAAGCCAAGGTGTCGACGAAATTAAAGTACGTTCAGTCGTGAACTGTGCGTCTACCTTCGGTGTATGTGCGAAATGTTACGGTCGTGACCTAGCACGCGGTCACCAGGTGAACCCGGGTGAGTCTGTTGGTGTAATGGCAGCTCAATCGATTGGTGAGCCAGGTACACAGTTAACAATGCGTACCTTCCACGTCGGTGGTGCTGCGAGCCGAACTTCTGCTGCAAACAGTGTACAAGTTCGTAACCAAGGTACAGTACGTTTCCACAACGTGAAAACAGTACAACATGCCAAAGGTCATTTGGTGTCGACTTCACGTTCAGGTGAAATCGGTATTGCGGATGATTTAGGTCGTGAGCGCGAGCGCTATAAACTGCCTTACGGTGCGTCTATCTTGCTGAAAGATGGCGAAGCTGTAGAAGCAGGCGGTATTGTGGCGACTTGGGATCCGCATACACATCCATTGGTAACAGAAGTTGCTGGTAAAGTACGTTTCAGCCAGATTGCTGATGGCGTGACGGTTACTTCTAAAACTGATGATGCAACAGGTATGTCAACCATCGAAATCTTGCCAGTGACTTCACGTCCTGCGTCAGGTAAAGATTTGCGTCCTGCTGTTGTGTTAGACACAGTAGATGGTGGTGAACAGTTCTACTTCCTGCCACAGAATACGATTCTTTCTGTTCGCGATGGCGAAACGATTGGTGTCGGTGATGTCATCGGTCGTGTACCACAAGAAACTTCACGTACCCGTGATATTACCGGTGGTCTGCCGCGTGTAGCTGACTTGTTCGAAGCACGTAAGCCGAAAGAGCATGCAATCCTTGCAGAAGTGTCGGGTGTTGTAAGCTTTGGTAAAGAGACCAAAGGTAAGAACCGTCTGGTGATTACGCCGGATGATGGCTCTGAGATTTATGAAGAGCTGATTCCGAAATGGCGTACCATTAACGTGTTCGAAGGCGAACATGTGAACCGTGGTGAAACTATTTCTGATGGTCCACAGAACCCGCACGATATCTTACGTTTGAAAGGCGAAGTTGCGCTTACAAACTACATCGTGAACGAAGTTCAGGACGTATACCGTCTGCAAGGTGTAAAAATCAACGACAAGCATATTGAAGTCATCGTACGTCAAATGCTGCGTAAAGTTGATATCACTGATGGTGGCGATACCAGCTTCATCAAAGGCGAACAAGTGGATTACATCCGCGTTGTTCAAGAAAACCAAGCAGTTCTTGCACAAAACAAGTTCCCTGCGAAGTTTGAACGTCAATTGATGGGTATTACCAAAGCATCGCTTTCTACTGACTCGTTCATCTCTGCTGCATCGTTCCAGGAAACCACGCGTGTGTTAACTGAAGCGGCTGTAACAGGTAAAGAAGATGATTTACGCGGTTTGAAAGAGAATGTGGTTGTAGGTCGTCTGATCCCAGCGGGTACAGGTTTGGCTTACCACCTGGAGCGTCGTCGTCAAGAAGCAGAAGCTGCAGAATTTGAACTGCACAATGACTTCTCTGATGTAGACCAAGCTCTAAGCCAAGCATTTAACGAAGAATTCTAATTCGAGTTAAAGTTGAGAAAAGAGACGCCTTCGGGCGTCTTTTTTTTTGTCTGAAATTTATAAATAGGACATCTTGAACAGAAGAATAATCCATTGATATTTACAAAACTCAGCAGGAATACCGAGAGAAGTAACACGCTACAGATTTTAGTTTCATAAAATGAAGATAAGCTTAATTAAAGCAAGACAGGAAGGCCAAGGTCATGAAAAAATTAATGGGTGTTATGGCAGTTGCCACTCTTTCCACCTTTATGTTGGCGGGTTGTGAAAGTATGTCTGCCAATGAGCAACGGATCGGTGCTGCGGCCCTTGGTGGTGCAGTCGGTGGTGGTGTTGGTAATAAAGTCGGCGGTGGCGTTGGTGCAGCTGTAGGTGGTGGTGCCGGTGCTGCAGTGGGTAGTAAATCCCAAGGCGGTTCAAACCGTAATGCGACCTATAGTGGTGTAGGTGGTGCTGTTGGTTCCGCAGTGGGTAAAAGCATCTTCGGTGGTAATGCGGGTGCTGCAATCGGTGGCGCAATCGGTGGTGGTGCCGGTGCTGCGATTGAACAGGATAACCGTCGTCGTTAAGTCGAAAGTCACTTCAGATTCATCTAGATTTAAAAGCGCCAATGTGGCGCTTTTATCTTATTTAGGAGAGTTAATTTTCCCTTTGCTCTGTTTACGCCGGATATATACTGTTTTTTCTACTTCGGCAATTCTGACCCCGGCTTCATCATAAATATTCAGCTGATAATGTCGATACACTGGCGCATTATCGGCTGCCAGATTGATAATCGTGGCAATTTCTTCAGCAGAAATCCGAATGTCCGCCACCACTGTGCCGCGACCCGGTGCCAAAAACTGAATGCTGGCGCCTTTATCCCAGACCAGGTATTTCGGTCCCAAATGATGCATCAGCAATAACATATAAAAGGGATCGACCATTGAATACAGGCTGCCACCAAAATGCACACCGACAATATTCTGGTTCTTACGGGTCAGCGGCATTTTGACCCGAACGTGATAATTATTAAAATCAATCTTATCAATTTCAATGCCTGCACCACGATAAGGGGCATAGCGGTTCAGAATAAATTTTGAAACCAGAGGCAGTTTTTGAATTTTCTGGAATAGGCTCATACTGACATTCTTTTTGCGGCTGTGATTATGCATACTAGAGCAACAAAAATGCGCTGGCATTGATCAATCATGCCGATTTATAAACTAAGTGGTCAATAACAAAAACAGGATCAAAAGATGGAAATGCACATGCAATGGGTCGATACCACGGATCAGCAGCGTCTTTGTGTCAAAACTTATGGACAATCCGAACAACCGGCATTGGTGCTGGTTCACGGCTATCCCGATCATCAGGCAGTTTGGGAGCCAGCCATTGCTCATTTGAGTCAGGATTACTTTGTTGTGACTTATGATGTCCGTGGTGCAGGTGAGTCCAGTATTCCCAAAAAAATCTCCGATTACCGCTTGGCCCGTTTAAGTCAGGATCTGGAAGAGGTGGTGAACGAAATATTGCCGAATCGTGCTTTTCATCTGGCCGCGCATGACTGGGGTTCAATTCAGTCCTGGGAATCCGTCACCGGTCCACGCTTTAAAGGACGAATTCTGTCTTATAGCACCTTGTCTGGGCCATGTCTGGATCATGCCGCTTTCTGGATGCGTGAACAGTTCCAGCAAAACAAAGCAAAATTCTTAAAGCAAATGAGTAAGTCTTGGTATATCGCGATGTTTCAGTTGCCTTTAGTGGCGCCATTGGCCTGGAATTTTTTTAATCCGCAGCGTTGGGCCAAGATCGTGCAGCAAATAGAAAGACGGGATGATCTGCCACTCAACCCGCATATTGTCAAAGATGGAAAATATGGTGTGAACCTGTATCGGGCCAATTTTTTGCCACGTTTGACTCAACCACGGCAGCGTTTCGCCATCTGTCCGGTACAGGCGATTGTGCTGAAATATGACCAGTTTGTCGGGCCAGATCTGGTTGATGAAATGTCAAAATGGGTGGATGATTTCTCGAAAGTAGAACTGGCTGCCAATCACTGGGCGATCCTGAGTCAACCGGAGCAAGTGGCTCAATTGATTGATGAGTTTATTCAGCGTAAATCTGCTGACATTCATTGACAGGCCACTCCGCGAAACATGACCCGACCAGAAAAAAGTGGCGGAATTTTTATCCGTATTTTCTGATAAAATAGCCGCTTTCTCTCTATTCCGATTCATTATGTTCGCAATTCTTGCTGCTATTGGAGTCATGTTCGGACTCTCGTTGGCACGTGTACCTGTGGTTTTTGCCCTGGTCATTGGTGCTGTTACAGGTGGTTTATTGGCAGGTCTAGGCCTGCAGGGAACCTTGGACGCGTTTAACAATGGCTTGGGTGGTGGTGCTAAAATTGCCTTGGCTTATGGTATTTTAGGTGCATTTGCTTTGGCTCTGGCACGTTCGGGTTTACCGGATTTGCTAGCCTATAAAATGATCAGTACCTTAAAAGGTGAGGCCGATTTTAAAGCGCAAAACCGGGTGAAATATCTGATCTTTTTCACAGTCGCCATTGCTGCCGTGTTCTCGCAGAACGTTATTCCCGTGCATATTGCCTTTATTCCGGTACTGATTCCGCCACTATTGGCTGTATTTAACCACTTAAAGCTCGACCGTCGTTTGATTGCCTGTTTGCTGACCTTTGGTCTGGTAGGCACCTATATGCTGATTCCGGTCGGTTTTGGTGCCATCTTCCTGAATGACATTCTGGGTCATAACATCAATACCTTTGGTAAACCATACGGATTTGAAATTAGCTATGACCAGATTCCATCTGCGATGGCAATTCCAGTATTCGGGATGTTTGTAGGCTTATTGGTGGCGATCTTTATTAGCTATCGCAAACCACGTCAATATCAAGATATTCATGTCCAGGAACAGCAAAGTATTTCTGCTGAATTGGGTGTGGCTGAGCAGGTTAAACCGCAGATTGCCAAATTTACCATCTGGATGGCAGGTCTTGCAGTTATTGCCACATTGGCGGTACAGCTTTATTCAGATTCGATGATTCTGGCCGGTCTGGTCGGTGTCGCGATCCTGAGTTGTGCCGGCATTTTCAAATGGAAAGAAGCCGATGATGTGATCATTACTGGTATGCGCATGATGGCGCTGGTTGGCTTTATCATGATTGCAGCACAAGGCTTTGCCGCGGTGATTGAAGCGACTAATCAGGTACCAACCTTGGTTGAAGCATCAGTGAACTGGATTGGTGATAGTCAGGCACTGGCCGCATTTCTGATGCTGTTGATTGGTTTGCTAATTACCCTAGGCATTGGTTCGTCTTTCTCAACCATTCCCATTCTAGCGATTATTTATGTACCGCTGTGTATCCAGTTCGGTTTTAGCCCTGCGGCGACCATTGCGATTATCGGAACTGCAGCAGCTTTGGGTGATGCCGGTTCTCCAGCTTCGGATTCAACTTTAGGCCCAACTTCTGGTCTGAATATGGATGGTCAGCATGATCATATGAAGGATAGTGTGATTCCAACCTTCATTCACTTTAATATTCCGTTAATGATTTTTGGCTGGATTGCAGCCATGGTTCTGTAAGTCAATTTCAATCTGCTCTGATATCTATTGGAGCAGATTCATCTGGATTTAAAATAAATAATAAGATGTATTTAAAATATATGTTTAAATAAAAATTAATATAAACCTGATTATTTTACTCTGAATAAAGCCATATTTATCTGATTAATATACTTGGTATTTAAAACCAACCAATTCAGTAAATTTAAAATAAATAACTTTTTAAATCAATATTTTAAATAATAATTTAAAATTAGTTTTATAATCCTTATTGCATATTATTTTCCCTCGTGTTTATTATTAATTAAGATTTATTTTCTTAATAATTATTCTTCCTGTGGGGTATTTTAAAATGTTAAAGCAAGCTGCTCTAATTGCATTAATGGGTCTTTCTGCATCTGCGATGGCAGGTCAATGGCAGGTGAAAGTTGGTGCCAGTTCTTTAGCACCATCAAGTGACACTGAAATTGCACCAGGTTTAGTCGTAGAAGCGGATCAAGAATATGGTTTTACGCCATCGGTTGAATACTTTTTTAATGACAATATCTCTGCAGAACTTTTATTAGCTACGCCATTTAATCACGACATTTCTGCTCAGGGTCTAGGGAAAATTGCCAAGATTAAGCATCTTCCACCCACAATTACCGCTAAATATAACTTTAAAAATGCAACACGTTTTACGCCATATATTGGTGTAGGTGGCACAGCTTTTATTGCTTGGGATGAAGAAGGTCTGGCTAAAGATGTGAAAGAGGAATTTGGTTTGGCAGGTCAGGTTGGCTTTAATTATCAGCCAGCCGATGCCAAAAACTGGGGAGTATTTGCTGACGTGCGCTATGCAGATTTGAGTCCTGAAGTGACTTTAGATGATGCTGATAATACTAAATTCGACTTGAATATTGATCCTTGGGTTTACACGATCGGTTATAGCTACAAGTTCTAAATTCTAGTCTTGCTTAATAAAAAAGCCTCATCTTGAATGAGGCTTTTTTTTTCAAAATAACAACGATTTATAACTTATTGAAATTGAGCAGATCGGCAATGTTCAACTATATTAAAATGAATAAAGTAAATATTAATTGAATACGACTTAATAATTGAATAATAAGGAAGATCAGCATGAAGTTTTTAAGCCAAGGTATTGTGATCTTCTTCAGCCTGCTGGTAGGGTCTACCTATGCGGCAAGTTTTGATTGTCAGAAAGCTGAAACCGTGACAGAGAAAGCGATTTGTGAACATCGCCTGCTCAATGATGCCGATGTCAAGATGAGTACCAGCTATCATATTTTACGTCGTATGGTGCCTATGGGAACCCGCTCGGTGATCCAGCGCGATCAGGTGAAATGGCTACAGTTTCGTGACCGCTGTCAGGAATCTGTGTCCTGTCTGAGTCAAGTCTATAATATGCGCCAGCAGCAAATAGACCTGCAATTTCAACGTATTTATAAGCTTGGGCCTTATTAAGGCTTAAACTTAAGCCTTTACAAATGCAAGCCAGATCAGATCAAGCGATCCTTTATAAAATATCTTGAGAAAAAATATACAACTGGCTATTGAAAATTTAGTAACTCACTCCATTCATATAGGCAACAGTATTGACCTGTATTTAAAATAAAAGGAGTGATTAATGAGCGAGTCTAGCGCACAAAAACATAGTTTCCAGGCTGAAGTGGCTCAGTTACTACATCTCGTGACCCATTCGCTTTATTCAAACCCTGAAATTTTCCTGCGCGAATTGATCTCGAATGCCTCAGATGCATGTGACAAATTACGTTTTGAAGGGATTAACCATCCTGAATTTTATGAAAATGATCCTGATCTGCGCGTTCGTGTCAGTCTGGATGCAGACAATAAAACCATTACCATTTCAGACAACGGGATTGGCTTAAGCGAGCAGGAAGCTATTGATAATTTAGGGACTATTGCCAAATCAGGCACCAAAGACTTTATGTCCAAACTGACCGGCGATCAAAAAGCCGATGCTCAATTGATTGGCCAGTTTGGTGTCGGTTTCTATTCCGGCTTTATTGTGGCTGACAAGATTACGGTAGAATCGCGTCGTGCCGGCACAGATGTCTCTGAAGGCGTACGCTGGATTAGTGGAGGAACCGGTGAGTTCGAAGTTGAACAGATCACGAAACAAGGACGTGGTACTGATATTATTCTGCATCTGCGTGACGATGCGCTGGATTATCTGCAAAGCTATAAAGTGAAGCAGATTATCAATAAATATTCAGACCACATCAGCCTGCCAATCCAGATGCAAAAAGAAGTCTGGCAGGAAGAAGAAGCGGCTGAAGGCGAAACCTCTAAAGGCGGCCAGTATGTCAAAACTGATGAGTGGGAAGTCATTAACTCGGCCAGCGCATTATGGACTCGTAACAAGTCTGAAATCACTGAAGAGCAGTATGTCGAGTTCTACAAGAACTTGAGCCATGATTTCGCAGCGCCATTGGCTTGGGCGCATAACCGGGTTGAAGGCAGCACTGAATATACCCAGTTATTATATATTCCAAGTAAAGCGCCACATGATATTTTCACCCGTGAATCCAAAGCGGGTATCAAACTGTATGTGAAACGTGTGTTCATTATGGATGATGCGGATAACCTGATTCCAAACTACCTGCGCTTTGTGCAAGGTGTGGTGGACAGTGCCGATCTGCCATTGAACGTGAGCCGTGAATTACTGCAAGAAAGCCGTGATGTAAAAACCATCCGTGAAGGCAATACCCGCCGTATCCTGACCATTTTGGATAATCTGGCTAAATCTGAAGATGAAAAAGATCAGGCAAATTTCAAGACCTTCTATCAGGAATTTGCTTCAGTATTGAAAGAAGGTCTGGGCGAAGATTTCAGTAACCGTGAACGTATCTTAAAACTGCTGCGTTATGCGACGTCGACCAATGATGAAGTCAGCACATCATTGGCAGACTATAAAGCACGTATGAAAGATGGGCAGAAAGCCATTTATTATGTGACTGCAGATAGTCTGAATGCTGCGAAAAATTCACCACAACTGGAACTGTTCAAGAAAAAAGGCATTGAAGTTCTGTTGATGACCGAACGCGTGGATGAATGGGCGATGAACTTCGTGAATGAGTTCGATGGTACGCCTTTGCAAAACGTGTCTAAGGGTGCGGTTGACTTAGGTGACCTTCAGGATGCAGAAGAGAAGAAAGCCCTTGAAGAAGCCGCAGCCCAGTTTAAACCGGTGGTGGATAAGTTGACGGATTCATTAAAAGACAAGACCAAAGAAGTGCGGGTGACGACGCGTCTGGTCGATTCTCCGGCTTGTCTGGTGACTGGCGAAGGTGAATTGTCTCCACAGCTGATTCGTATGCTGAAAGATGCGGGTCAACCTGTGCCAGATATCAAGCCGATTCTGGAAATTAACCCGGGACATCCGTTGGTGAAAAAACTGGATGGCTCAGCGCAGTTTGATGATCTGGCCAATGTGATCTTCGACCAAGCGGTGATTGCAGAAGGTGGATTACCAGAAAATCCTGCTGAATATGTCAAGCGCATTAATAGTTTGCTGCTTGCTTAAGTGCTGATATATTGAATGAGAAAATCCCTCTTCGGAGGGATTTTTTATGCCTGCTTCATTTTTCATTTCTAGAAATGATCTGGAAAAACGATAGTGAAGATAAAAAAATCCCTGCGGATTTTAAATCTGAATTTTAAATTAATACTGGTTTTTTGATTTATAATTACGATCATTAAGTAAGGAGAGAGAATGTTATGAAATCTAAGCTGATGATCAGTATGGGCGCTGTAATCCTGATGTCGATGAGCCAAGTTAGTCTAGCGGCACCTGCTGCAGAAAAAATGGTACGCACAGATCGAATCAGTTTTTATAAAGTTGCGAAAGTAGAGGCAGCAAAACTACAACGTGTGCAACATAGCGATCGTATTCGCTTCAATATGCCAGTGATGGAGCAACCTTCATTACAGCAAAAACGAGTGCTACGCAGTGATCGTATTATCTTGAATAAAACCAGCTAATACTTACCGCGCTGATTGCCTCAGTAATATTGAAAAAAGCCCATGAATGATGGGCTTTTATATTTTCTACCATCATTCAGTTTAAAATAACGCTTCTAAACGTACCAAAGCCCCAACATAGTGATCACGATCCTCGCGATGATCATTCAAATAGTTCAGGTCAGTCTGGACAAAAAACCATTCACGTAAAAAAGGTTGTCTCCAGGACACATAAGGGCCCCAGCGATTAAGACGCAGATCCTTGTCATTCAGATAACCACCGGTATAAATGCCGTAACTAAAACGGTTGTCTTGAAAAAACTGATGTTGCCTAAAGGTGTAGTTGTCCCAAGTGAGATCATCGTCTTGATCATCGGCATAAGTCAGACTGAGCTGATTAGAGAAAAAGGCCTGATTGGGACGGGCATGAATCAGTTCCAGGTTGGTCCGTAAATAGTTTTCGCTTTGAATACCATAGCGATAAATCTGTTCGGCATGAAAAGAGTAGTCATTTTCTAGTGTCCAATCTTTACTGGCTTTGACGCGTAGGTAAATATCATCTCCAGAACGTAAGCCCAGATCCAGATCGGTTTCAAAAGGAATACGATCTGACCATTCAGACCAACGTAAGGCAAAAGAGCTGTTATCTTCACGGGCACGTTTAGTATCCAGACGCTTATTTCCGGAAGTGGCAGGATTTTCATTGGTAATCGCGACATTGCTGTCTAATTCATTGTCCAGACTGTCATCACCAAACACCACACTCAGCTTTTGTTCCAAGGTCGGAAGCTTGATCTTGCCGCGGATTCGGGGCTTAATCTCATAGCCTTCATATTCATCCCAGCGATTATCTAGAATGATCCGTAATGTAGCTGCAGCTGGCTGATCCGGATCGCTTTCACCAAACCAGTTATCAATTTTATGCGCAGTACGATCGGCCCATTCGCGGATGCCTTTCTGCTTTTGATCCGCCCATGAATAATTTTCTGTCTCTAGCGTGGATGGAACAATGGCGACATTTGATTGCTCCGGCAGAACCGTGGGTGTTGCATCGATCAAACGTGGAATCTGATCCAGCAAGCCTGATCGGCTTGGCTCTATATTCGTTGGACTGGCAGGAGCAGTTGTGACTGAATTGGCCCAAGACATGCTACCACTCATTCCTAAGCCCAGAGAGAGCAGTAAAATTTGAGTAACCCTGTTTATTTGCATGAGATATTTGTTGCTCTTGTATTCTTATATTCAGCTGTAGTTTTCTAAAAAACGGCCTTAAAAAGCAAGTTAAAGCTACAAAATAACAGCAATTATTCAATCATTTGAGCCTGAATTTCCCGATAAAGCTCTAATACCCGAATGGGTTGTGGCATTGTTAAAATAATATTGTGAATATTCTGCCAATTTAGCTGTTTGTCGCGTTGCAGCAAGATGTATGGATAGGCCAGCTCATCCTCTGCGAGAGAGATGCGTTTTTCACCATGAATCACTCGGATTTTTTGATGTTCCTGTAGCAAAAGCACTGGGGTAGAAAAATCCGCAGCAGCTTCTTTAAACGAGATAAATTTCTGCTTTTGAATGGACTGTGCGGGTATAAATGGATGGTAATCTGGCTGTGTCCAGACTGTTTCAGCCTGCTGCAAGTAAGCCGTTGAAAAAAACTCGAGTTGCATGAACCTGGTGCTTATAACAGACCACGCCAGTGATTTAATCGCAGCAGCCTGATGTTGATGATGGCTCAGCCAATGTTGAATACAATAGTGAGCCTGCAACTGACTCGGTACCCCTAAGAGCATCAGATATTTAACAAACTGACCTTGCAGATTCAATTGCTCAACCAAATAAACCTGACGTGCCTGCCAGTTATCTTCTGCCGCATAATATAAGACAATATCCAGATAAACAGGGTGTTGTTCGACATCGGATTCTAGTTCTAAAGCACAGAGCCGCTGGATATTAGTTTCTTCTAAACCTAAAGGGTGTACATGAGCGTTTAGTTTGCCCAGTTGGATCTGTACAGGGAATTGAATCAATTCGGAGACTGTGATCTGTTCTTGCTGAATTGTCGTTTCAGCTTTTAGTTGAGGATTTAGTTCCTTGGGTTCAGTTAGTATTTGATTGGTTGACTCATCTAAGCGATTTAATTCTAGTGCATGAATTCTTGCGCGCGGCCGTCCCCGATGATATTTGGTTGTTTCCATAGAATTGCAGCTGGTTTCAGCTTCGTGTAAGGATAAGGCAGGAACGATCAAGGGTGGATCCTGTTTCAGGCAAGAAAACCGCTGCTGTTGTTGTAACAGCCAGATATAACAGTGTTGCAGTTCAGCCCATTGGCTGTGCAGGGCAGGAGCTTGGGGAGCCGGAATCAGCCAGATTTGCCAGCCACGTTCAGGATGATGTAAAACTGCCCAGCCTGAATCCGGATGGGCATACAATGCTTGTTCCAGCGCCAAGATTTCGGTGAAATAGCCACGAAAGCTTAAATGATAAGACGTGTTAGCAGAAAATTGGTAGGTGACAAGTTCAGGCTGAGTGCGAACTTTAAATGCTGAAATCTGGGTTTTGAAAATAGGTTCATCACACAGATTAAAAATATCGCGTATTCTTTTTTTAGAACGGGCAATTTCATATAAAGGCAGGACTTTATGCTCCAGTTGCTGCGCCAGTCCATGTAGTTCTTTAATTAAGTGTGCTTTTTCTAAAGCATTCATTTTTTGATCTCTAGAGATGTTTCAGTACTTTATCCAGGGTTTGTGCCAGTACGAGGTTAACCGCCAGCTCCACTAGTCTGTATTCAGCAGAATTTGAGTCGGTATAGCTTTCTGCCATCTCAATTAAATAATCAATAGAAACGGAATGAGGCGGAATTTTGCCCTGTACCAATGCCTGAAGTTCATGCATAAAAAATTTTCTTATCATTGATCTATTTATATTGCTGCAATTATAAGCAGAGATCACATAAAATAGTGATCTATTTTGAGTATTTTATAAACAAATTTTTTAATTAAAAGTGATAAAAATCAATAGAAAAAATGAGAGTAGGAAATAGTCGATATTTTTTTAGAGTCGTGCATCTTTCACACTGAATGTGTTCAATATGATCAAAAAAAACAGGCTGAATCAATCAGCCTGTTTTAATGAAAAACAGCTTTGCATTAAGCCGTTTTTTCAGTTACCACAGTCGCAGCATCTGTATTTACTGTTTCCGCAGGTGCTTTAGTCGCTGGAAAGTCTGGCAGATGAACCACTTGCGCCATTTGTGCAGACGCTTGAACAGAAAAAGCCATAACGGTTGCTGCGAAAGCAAATTTAAGAGCATTCATAGGATGACCTTTAATATCAGAGTGTTCAATGACTTGAACAGAGGAGAATATTTAAACCTAATTCGGGTGAAATAATAGCAAATAAGACTTAATAGAAAATGATAGATTCGGCAAATTCAGGCAGTAAATTTTAGATAAATTACTCTACAAAACAATAAATTAGTATATTTACTCTAGTTTGATTTTTATGGTTTTACAGGGCTTTATACTTTATTTTAGCGATGAAAATCTGGACTTAATCGAGTGTTAAAATAAAAGGTCATGTGTTTTTGATCTGCCAATTTAAAACTAAATTTCGAGCTTTGTTCAATCCATGTAAGTTTTTGCTATCGCTTGTTTACGGGCTGCTGCAATCTTCTAGGAATGGACTAAGATAGAATTTCATTCATTTTCATTTTGAGAGTTTTATTATGGCAATTGCAAAAGTGGTAGAAGTCAATTCAAGCAGCAATAAAAGCTTTGAAGATGCGATTCAAACGGGCATTCAAAAAGTCACAGAAACGGTCAAAAATGTACAAGGTGCTTGGATCAATGAACAGAAGGTTGTCATTAAAGAAAATAAAATCACGGAATATCGTGTCAATTTAAAAATTAGTTTTCTGGTTGATTAAGTGAATGCAATTCAATAACAAATAAAAAACCCCATTTGAAATGGGGTTTTTTATTGAACGTTGCTTTATTTAGCTTGGTCTGGGGTGTCACACGTTTCTGTTGAGCACTGTGCTGCCTGACTATTGGTTGATGTATCGAGCGCTTTTTCAAATACTTGCAAGAAAACTTCTTTAGGTTGCGCGCCTGCCAATGCCACACGTTGATCAAAAACAAAGAAAGGCACACCAGTCACTTTGAGTTGTTCGTGTGCGACTTCCTGATCGAATTTGACAAAGTCGGCATATTCTTCCGAATCCAACAGGTCATCGACTTCGACCGGATTCAGGCCAATACGCGCTGCGACATCTTCCAGTGTTTCACGTTCTCCAATCGCCAGACCTTGGGTCATATAGCTATAGAAGAACGCTTCCTGTGCTTCATTGCCCAAACCTTTGCTTTGCGCCAGGTGAATCAGGCGATGCGCATTAAAGGTATTGCCTGAATTGGCACCTTCCCAGTTAAATTCAATACCTTCGGCTTTGGCCATTTCAGCAATATTGCGCTGCATCTCTTCGACTTCTGCCACGGTGCGGCCATATTTTTGCGCCAGACGCTCAGAGTTGGAGACTTCCTGACGTACCGGTGCTTCAGGATCGAGCTGAAAACTGTGCCAATGTACTTCTAGCTCAATACCTGCTTCTTGTGCAGCAGCTTCTAAACGTTTTTTACCAATATAGCAGAAGGGGCAAACCACATCTGACCAGATATCTACGCGCATGTCATGTCTCTAATTTTGCTCTTGTGTTCAAGTATGAGGGTGAAGAATCAGAATTTAAAGCCCTTGAGCATCAGAAGTGTATTTCTACAGCAGATCGGCAGGATAAATAAAAGAAGAAAGAGTAGGTGATAGCCAGATGGCTTCCTTAATATAATCAGGTTCTGACTATTCAAAAAAAATATAAAAATGCCATAAAAAAACGCCCCGTAGGGCGTTTTGTGAATGCAGTCAATTATGCAGTTTTTACTGCAGCTTCAACAGCAAGCATGTGACCATTTTCTTCGAAGTTTGAGTGCCAAGAAAGCGCTTCACGAAGAAGATGAGGGGTATGGCCGCCTTTTGCACATGCACGGTCAAAGTAATCATTCAACGCATCGCGGTACATTGGGTGCGCACAGTTATCAATTACTGCACGTGCACGCTCACGCGGAGCCAAACCACGAAGATCCGCAAGACCTTGTTCAGTCACTAGGATATCAACATCATGTTCTGCGTGGTCGATATGTGAAGCAAACGGCACTACAGAAGAGATGTCGCCACCTTTCGCGATTGATTTGGTTACGAAGATCGCCAAGTGGGCATTACGTGCGAAGTCACCTGAACCACCAATACCGTTCATCATTTTGGTACCACATACGTGAGTTGAGTTCACGTTACCGTAAATATCAAACTCAAGTGCAGTGTTGATGCCGATAATACCTAAACGACGTACCAGTTCAGGATGGTTTGAAATTTCCTGTGGACGTAATACCAGTTTGTCTTTGTATTGTTCTAGGTTGTTAAATACTTTCTCGCCGTACTTAGCAGAAAGCGTAATAGAAGAACCTGAAGCAAACTTCATTTTACCGGCATCGATCAATTCAAACGTACAGTCTTGTAGTACTTCTGAGTACATGATCAAGTCTTCGAAGTTTGAATCTTTCAGACCCGTCAATACGGCGTTTGCAATTGAACCGATCCCTGCTTGAAGAGGTCCGAGGTTTTTCGGTAGACGGTCTTCAGCTACTTCTTTTTCAAAGAAAGCGATCAAATGGTTGGCAATGCTTTGAGTCTCATCATCTGGTGCAGTTACAGTAGATGGAGAGTCGTGCAATTCGCTGTTAAATACGATACCAACAATTTTAGATGGATCGATATTGATCGCATGCGTACCAATACGCTCATCAACTTGAGTCAATGGAATCGCTTGACGCGTTGGACGATACGTCGGGATGTAGATATCGTGCAAGCCTTCAAATGCCGGGCTTAAATTCGTATTGATTTCTACAATCACTTTTTCAGCAAAAATCGCAAAGCTTGCAGAGTTACCAACAGATGTTGTTGGAATGATGCCGCCATCTTCAGTAATTGCTACGGCTTCGATGATCGCAACGTCTGGTTTTTTCAACTGCAGGTTACGCATTTGCTCAACAGTTTCAGACAAGTGCTGGTCAATGAACATCACTTCGCCGTTGTTGATCGCTTTACGTAAAGTATTGTCTACCTGGAACGGTAAACGACGTGCCAATACACCAGCTTCAGTCAGTTGTTTGTCTAGATCGTTCCCTAGTGATGCACCAGTAATTAACGTGATCTTTAATGGGTTTGCTTTTGCCTGTTGAACTAAAGCTAAAGGAACCGCCTTCGCTTCACCAGCGCGAGTAAAGCCACTCATGCCCACAGTCATGCCATCTTGGATGAATTCAGCCGCTTGTTCAGGGCTGATGACTTTGTTGTGTAGGGAGGCTAAACGGATACGATCTAAAGACATTTTAACTCTCATTAATTCTTAAACTATGATACGGATTGTACCGCTCAAAAAATGTATTGTGCATAGGTGTTAGGCTAAGGTCTAATTTTTTAGCTAAATGTAGGTATAATAAAAAATGATGATTTTTAAATGATTGAATTCGTGAACTATAAAATGAATTGTATAGAAAAACTAAAAAGTCATTTGTTGAATTACTGATCACTTATTAAAAGTGCTCAGTCAAAGTTTGGCGAATTTTATCGAGTGTAGTGGCTGGGGGAAGTGTCTCAGGATTCGCCTGATTCACGGGTAGTGAAATGATAGCTTCCAGCCCACCTTCAGGACGATTATGAATACGCAATTGGCCATGGTGAATATCGACAATCCGTTTCACAATGGCCAACCCCAAGCCACTGCCTTGTACTGTTCGTGCCGAATTGCCCCGAACAAAAGGCTGCATCAAGGCTTCAATCTGATCTTCCGGGATGCCTTCGCCATGGTCTGCGACACAAATCAACAGTTGATCTTCTTCAACATGCGCAGAAAGCTCAATTGGTTCTGAACCATAACGTTTTGAGTTGTTGATCAGATTGCCGATCAGTCTTTTTAGTGACATGCTGCGCGCCTGAATGGTCGGTATATCTTGTGGTGTAAATCGGATATCTAGCGGTTTAAACTGCTTGACCAGTTCCTGTAGCAGTACATTGACATTGGTGTCCTGCGGTTCTTCATCGGAACCATCGCGCATATAGGAAATGAACTGATCCAGAATCGCGTCCATATCTTCGACATCATAAATCAGGCCTTCTTTGAGAAAGTCTTCATCTGGCATCATTTCGGCACTGAGGCGGATTCGGGTTAAGGGCGTGCGCAAGTCATGTGAAATGCCGGCCAGCATGATTCGGCGTTCCCGCTCGGTCTGGTCCAGCGTATAAATCATCTGATTAAAGGCATGATTGACCTGACGGATTTCCAGTGGACCATGATTGGTATCTAGATAGGGTGCTGAGCCGATTCGGCTATAACTGTTGGCGGCATTCTGCAAACGGCGTAAAGGACGGTTGAGCTGACGCACCAAGGTCAAAATAATGATGCCGACAATAATCGGCGTGCCAAGCAACCAGCCCAAAATCAGTTCATTGCTATAATTGGCATAAGTCTTTAAAGGTTCCTGTACCCAGTGACCATTCATTTCAGGAGTCTGGATCCAGATACGTGGACTCGGCTTAAACTGGAAATAGACTGTGGCTTGTTCGATGCGTAACTCTTTGGCGAGTTTGGTTTCGATCTGTCGGGTAAAAAATTCGGCAATCAGCTTTTCACGGACAGTGGGATATTCTGCCGGATTAGTAACGTATTCAATGCCGACCCGGTTTTTCAGCCAGTCATCGATATCGACTTCCTGCTGTTTATGATACAGGCGCAGATCGGGATTATTAAGAATTTCCAGTTCCATGGCCAGATAACGCGCATGTTGCTGGATTTCAGGTAAAAACAGGGTACGCCAAAAGAACCACAAGGACATGAACAGGCTAAAACAGACCACAAAAACCACCAGTACCGTGGTACGCATGGCAGCAGAACGCGGCTTGATCTTGTCGAGAAAGCGTTCCCCGCGGGTACGCTTTTTTTCCGAGTAGCTGACAAAATCGGTAAATTTTTGTGGATCGATGGGGTCGAGTTTCACACCAGCTCCCTGTTGGCATTTTCCAAATTGAGCAGTAATAATAATTTGTAATGGAATCTTACTGCTTGAACCTTCGATGGAAGGAGCTTGTTGTGTTACTTTTTTTGAAAAAATGAGTAACACTGTTACGCAAGTAAAAACTTTGCCATTCGCTGAACTCGCGCATTTGTATACGAGCCTTTAAAGAAGGGGAGGCTCAAACAGCAGCGAATGGCTTTTAGGGACAATAAATTGGGGTAATCTTTTATCGTAATAAGTTTTTCTTTATTCAGCACCATCTGGAACAAAGACATAACCCACACCCCATACAGTCTGGATATAACGTGCACGCGCTGGGTTTTCTTCCACTAAACGGCGTAAACGTGACACCTGAACATCAATTGAACGTTCCATGGCACCCCATTCACGGCCACGCGCCAGATTCATCAGCTTGTCGCGGGTTAATGGTTCGCGTGGATGTTGAACCAGTGCTTTCAGTACCGCAAACTCACCAGTAGTGAGCGTTACCACTTGGCCTTCACGGGTCAGAGTGCGGGTAGAGAGATCTAGCGACCATGGGCCAAAAGAAACCACTTCCATCTGTTGGCTTGGTGCACCCGGCACTTCACGTACCTGACGGCGCAATACCGCACGAATACGTGCCAGCAGCTCATTCGGGTTAAACGGTTTAGGCAAGTAATCATCGGCACCTGCTTCTAAACCGGCAATACGATCCGAGTCGCTACCACGAGCGGTGAGCATAATGATAGGCGTATCGATATTGGATTGGCGTAAACGACGACAGATACTCAAGCCATCTTCGACCGGAAGCATAAAGTCGAGCACGATCAGAGAAAACAGTTCCCGCTGTAAAAGTCGATCCATCTGCGTGGCATCATGTGCAGTTTTAACCACAAAGCCTTTATCTTCGAGAAAACGCTGTAATAAGGTACGCAGACGAACATCATCATCAACCACCAGGATCCGTTCGACCCGGTCCGTTTCGGTATGTACGGCATCGGCTTTTTCAGCAGGTACAACTAAACTCATGAGATGCTCCTTTATTCTTTATTGTCGTCATAAACAAAAATCAAATAGGCTTTGAGTATACGATTCATTGATATTAATTGACTATGCTCTAAAGCACCAAATATTGCAGTTAAAATCAAGACATAGATACCAAATATATACATCTAAATGAGCAAAAAATACGATTTTAAGCTGGATAAAAAGCAAAGTTCATACAAACTTTATCGGGAAAAGCTGAAAACTGTGGCACTTCATAATATAAAGATGAGGTAAATTAATAAAAACAATGGTGGATTTTATAGACCCGGTCTTTATAATCATGCCATTTAGTACTTATCCTTGTGGGATCAAACACGATGACTGACTTAGTTCAGCAGTTGGCAAAAGAACTTGCCGTACGTCCAAATCAAGTTGAGGCTGCCATCAAGCTTATTGATGAAGGTGCCAGTGTTCCTTTTATTGCACGTTACCGTAAAGAAGTAACGCAAGGCTTAGACGATACGCAACTACGTCAACTCGATACGCGTTTATCATACTTGCGTGATTTGTATGAGCGCCGTGAAAAGGTGATTGAATCACTCAAAGAACAAGATAAATTATCTGATGATTTATTGGCGCGTGTGAATGCCGCTGAAACCAAAAATGCATTAGAAGAAATTTACGCGCCGTACCGTCCAAAACGTACCAGTAAATCATTCAAGGCCAAAGAAGCCGGTCTAGGCCCGATTTCCGAAAAAATCTTTAATGAAGCCGTTGATCCAGCTGAAGCTTTGGTGGGTTTTAGCCATGAAGATTACCCAGATACTGAAAGCCAGCTTGATGCGATCCAGCACATCCTGATTGATGACTGGGCGCAAAATATCGCGCTGACCACTGAACTTAAAGCGACATTTGCAAAAACTGCCGTGCTGAAAAGTTTGGTTGCCAGTGATGAGAAAAAAGAAGTCGGTAAAAAATTCCGTGATTATTTCGATTTCTCTGAAAACTTGAATAAAGTGCCTTCACACCGTTTATTGGCGATGCTGCGTGGCCGTCAAGAAAACGTTTTAGGCCTGAAAGTGGATGGCGAAGATGATGCCCCGTTGGCGCGTATTGAAACTGAATACAATCTTGAAACTGTTCAGCCACAAGCGCGTCAGGATTTCTTGAAGCAAACTGCAAAACTATTTTGGCTCGGTAAAGTTCGTCCAACGATCGAACATTCATTGCTGACTGAAAAACGTCTGGCTGCTGAAACAGAAGCGATGAACGTCTTTGCTGAAAACCTGCGTCATTTACTGCTTTCTGCACCTGCAGGCGCACGTACCACTTTGGGCGTGGACCCGGGTATCCGTACCGGTGTGAAACTGGCGGTAGTGAACGAGTCTGGTGATGTTCTTGCACACAGCACGATTTATCCATTTGCACCAAAAGACGATAAAGAAGGTTCACTGGCCGAGCTGGCGCGTTTATGCCGCGAGTTCAATGTTGACCTGATCGCGATTGGTAATGGTACTGCAAGCCGTGAAACTGAAGCTTTAGTTGCTGAAATGATGGCTGCGAACAGTGATCTGAAAATGACGCGTGTTTCTGTATCTGAAGCAGGTGCATCGGTGTATTCAGCATCTGAACTAGCTTCACAGGAACTGCCTGAACTAGATGTATCTATTCGTGGTGCGGTATCGATTGCACGCCGTTTACAAGATCCACTAGCAGAACTGGTGAAAATCGATCCGAAATCAATCGGTGTAGGCCAGTATCAACATGACGTGAACCAGACCGGTCTGGCGAAAACCTTGGAAGCGGTCGTTGAAGACTGTGTGAACTCAGTGGGTGTGGATGTAAATACTGCATCAGCAGCGATTTTGGGTTATATCGCGGGTCTAAATAAATCAATTGCACAGCAAATTGTGGAATTCCGTAAGGAAAATGGTCGTTTTGACAATCGTCAGTCTTTGAAGAAAGTGCCACGTTTAGGCGAGCGTACTTTTGAGCAGGCTGCGGGCTTCTTGCGTATTCAAGATGGTACAGAACCACTAGATGCTTCTGCGGTTCACCCTGAGTCATATGCTTTGGTGAGCAAAATTGTTGAAGCGAAAGCAACGACTGTAAAAGACATCATTGGCAATACTGAAATCATTCGCCAAGTGAATGCTGAAGAATTTACAGACGAGAAATTCGGTCTGCCGACAATTCAAGACGTATTGGCTGAACTGGAAAAACCGGGCCGTGACCCGCGTCCAGAGTTCCGCACTGCTAAATTCCGTGATGACATTACGGAAGTTGCGCAATTGTCGGAAGGCATGCAGCTAGAAGGTGTAGTCACCAACGTGACTAACTTCGGTGCATTTGTCGATGTGGGTGTGCATCAAGACGGTTTGGTACATATTTCTGAACTTGCCAATGAATTTGTCGCTGACCCACATAAAGTGGTGAAACCGGGTCAAATCGTACAAGTCCGTGTTTTGAATGTGGATGCTGAACGTAACCGTGTGAATTTATCGATGCGTCCAGAAGCTTCTGAAGCTCCGGCGAAAGCACCACGTCAGCCACGTCGCGAGAATAATGAGCCACGTGGTGAACGTAAGTCTCAAGGTAAACGTCCACAGCAAGCACGTCCGCAAGGTGAGCGTCCTCAGGGCAAGAAACCTCAAGCGGCTAAACCACAAGAGCAAAAAATTGGTGGTTTGGGTGCATTGCTATTGCAAGCAGGGATTAAAGGTTCGAAATAATCTTTAATTAGCGAATAAAAAACCTCCCAATTGGGAGGTTTTTTATTGGATCATTATGAGTTAATCATCGGCACAATCCAGCTGGTGATAATCAGTAAAATACCGAGATGCCCCAATTTTCGTGTCACATAGACCAGTTTAGATGGTGGCTGTTCCAGTCTTTTTGCATATTCTTCCATGCTAATGCCGGGCTTGCCTTTACTGGTAAATAAAAACACCGCCAGGTCGATACAGATCAGAATCGTACCGATATCAGCGACCAGTTCCATCAGGACAAAATCCTGGCGATACAGCGACATGCTGACGCTATAAATCAGATAAATGGCAAAGGCCAGACACAGGTATTGCAGGACAACTAAAAACTTCTGCATAAATCTCAACAGTTCACAAAATTAAAGCAATTATACAAATAATCGGGCAGCTGCGGCCAATTACAAGGCTTGCATCACCTCAGCAAAATTCTGCTTCTCGACCAGTTCAAGAAATTCATCACCCAGACGCTGACTTTCCGCAATACATTGCTTCCACAGCTGGATCCGTTGGGTTTGATCCAAACCTTTTAAGTTAAAGTCTTTACGATCAGGCAAACGACCCAAAGGCAAACTTTGCAGATATTGCTGCGATGGAGAAAGCAGCAAAGTTCGTGCCTGATTTTCTGGATTTGAGGTACGTTTAAATAACTTGTCGAACCAGCCGGGGGTAATGCTATCGGTAAAATGTGGATACAGCACAATGCCTTTGCTCTGGAAGGGCAGGTCAATATGATAGTCAATCAGACCACCATCACGATAATAACCCTGTGGTGCATCTGGAATATTGTTCACCGCTGCCATCACCCCGGGAATAGACGCTGAAGCCATCAACCAGGACAACACACTCTGTTCGGTTAGTGCATGATAATGCGTGGTAAATCCATCTTCAGCGATTTTAAACTGCTCACCCGTATTCGGCTGGCTGATTACACGTTGCATGAAATGACGGCTGTGCCGGCGCGCGACTGCGGTCGTTCCAAGAATTCCAGCCACAGAAGCCAACAACGGCAATGCCTTGTCACTCTGGAAAATGTGTTGGGCTTTAATTGAAATGACTGCGAGATGATAATCTGGATGATTGACCAGATCGTTTTCTTTGCCTTGTACCAGATCCAGCAGCATGCCACGGCAAACTTCGCTGACATCCTGACGGGTCATTTTTTTATGAAAATAGAGGTTGGTATACAGCTCACCCAAACGTTCGGTTCCCTGTTGAACTCCATGTGCAGCCATACTGGCAAAACGCCAGCTGCCAATCGAAGAACCCACCAAAGTTCTACGCTGAGGTGCACGTGGAAAAAACTCACCAAAAATCGCCTGATCCAGTCCTTGGATCCCGATGCCTTTGGGGCCGCCTGCCGCACCGGGCACGATATCGACCTGTTCGGGTTGCAAACCTTGTTCCAGAATCAGCTCACGTGCCAGATGGCCAGCACGAATCGTGAGCGCAGGCGCACGTTTTTGTAAAATCTGTACCATGGTTGAACCTATACCAGTCAAATGTGTGCTTATTTTAAGCGATAGGTTTAAAGACCCAATGGCAAGATATGTCCTAAGGTGACTTGAGAGTCATGGCATCGGGTTGATGTAAGTGTGCATGAGTTCTTTATTGCGTAAATTTAAAAAAGGTAGATTAAATGAAATAATCAAAAGCGTGGTTATAGGATAGCTTGGCCAGTAAAAAGCATGAATTAGAAAGAAACTACCTGCAAGACCTATCCATATTTTTAAAGCTAGTATTAGCTGTGTTTGTCGTAGACAGAATAGAAATAACAACGGAAGCAGGTTAAAGCTGACAATGAGCCAGAAATAGTCACTATGAATCAGGCGGTAGAATGTGGTATTGGCAGCAGGGGACCATGCAAGCCAATGGGCTGTTTGGTTGATATAGAAAAAAATATCTATCCATGTTGGGAAGCTGTAAAGTAGTGCAGTGAGAAAGGTTTTTTGTCTATTCTGGCGATACAGTGCCCATAAAAAACTATATTTCATTTGGATATTCTTGCTTTATTTTTTCAATAATTTAAGCATAAAAAAGCCTGACGAATCAGGCTATTTAAAAAATTATTTCGCAATTCGCCAGACTGCCAGAACGCTCACCAGCACAATCAGAAGCACCGACACAAACCACGGTGAAATAATGGCAATCGCCAGCAGAATCGCCATGATACTGCCAAACATCCAGCTACGTTTTTGCTGATGTTCCATTTGCAGGCGCATACTTTGTAATTCATTGAGCTGTTTGGCATGCCAGGCCGACTGGTTTTTTAAACCGTTTAAGCTGTCGATCATCAGGGTCGGTAAATCCTGCGCCCCTAACAGCAGATCCGGGATTTTCTGTCCCAGTTCTTTAAGGTTCTTTTGCGGATTCATCTGGGCCTTGATCCAGTCCGTCAGGATCGGTTTGGCCAGACTCCAGATATCCAGTTCAGGATACAGGTCGGTTCCTAAACCCTCGACATGCACCAAAGTTTTTAGTAGCAACATCAATTGAGGTGGAATTTCCAGATGGAAACGACGCGCGATGTCCATGACTTCAATCAGAATGCCGGCAAAGTCCAGTTCATGCATCGGTTTAGAGACCATTGGCCCCACACTACGGCGCATTTCACGAGCCAAAGCATCCTGATCAGTTCCCGGTGGAATCCAGCCGGCCTGATGCACCACCTGAATCAGCTGCATAAAGTCACTGTTCATGACCGCCAGTAGCATGCGTGCTACGGTCATCTGGTCATGCTTGGACAGCTCGCCCATAATCGCGCAGTCCAGCGCAATAAAACGTGGATTGGCCGGATTGATGGTCTCTACAAAGACGTTGCCTGGATGCATGTCGGCATGGAAGAAGTTATCGCGGAACACCTGAGTAAAGAAGATGGTCAGGCCTTTACGCGCCAGATCGGCACGATCCATACCCAACCGGTCAAAGGTCGCGATATCTGAAATCGGCACCCCGGTAATGCGCTCGGCTACCAGCACGTCTTTGCTGTCCATATAAATTTCCGGCACATACATCATGCTCGAGCCGGTAAAGTGATGGCGCATACGGCGGGTATTGTCTGCTTCCAGCGTCAGATCCAGCTCATTCAGAATGATCTGGCGATAGTCCTGAATGATTTCCGACAGGTGCAATGCGCGGGCAGCTTCCAGACGTTTTTCCAGAAATTGACCGAGCCATTCCAGAATTTCAAAATCCTGCAAAATCTGCTGGCGAATATTCGGGCGGGTGACTTTAACCACCACTTCACGGCCATCATGCAGGGCAGCCGTATGCACCTGAGCAATCGAAGCTGCAGCCAGTGGCTGGGTATCGAAACGCGCGAATAGGGTATTTACATCAGCTTTCAGGGATTCCTGAATGCGCATCTTGGCCACGTCATTATCAAACGGCTTGACCCGGTCTTGTAGCAAGACCAGTTGCTGTAAAACTTCAGGTGGAATCAGGTCACGGCGGGTCGAGAGCAGTTGACCGAGCTTGATCGCCAACGGCCCCATTTCTTCTAAAGCCAGTTTCAGCTTGAGCGGATTTTTACGTTCACGACTGGACCAGGCAGCCGGATGCATCCGGATGAGGGACAGCACATGCCGGGATTTTTCTGGTAATTCTTCCGCAGGAAACAACGTGTCGAGTCGATAGTGCGCGGCGATGCGCCAAAGTTCGAGTAAACGTGAAACATGCGGAATCATAAAGCTGTGTACCTAGTCTTGAGTAGAATTGTTTGAGGCATCAATTTGAGCCTGAAGCTGATGGATTTTTGCTTCAACCCGATCTAAATTTTGATTCAGGATACGGGTGTCCTGATTCAGGTCATCCACTTGCCAGCGTGGGGCAAACAGACCACTGTCTTCTTTTAAGGCATCTTCAGCAAAGAATAATTGACTTTGCAGGGTGCGTTTTAGCTGCTTGGGCAGCAGTTGCAATTTGCCAATTTCATGCGCCAGCGTCGGGCCAATCCAGGGACTTAAGTGCGCTGCCAGATCCAGTTCCGCCTGTTGCATGATGCGCTGGATTTCCTGCAATAACTTGTAGTCGCCTTGCAATGGAATATTGCCGACTTCATCGGAAAGCAGCAGCTTGAGTAATTCCACCACATTGCTGACCTGCAAGGTTGCTGTCGCTTCGGTGACTGTCGCGGAACTTGCGTCAAATGGACGTTGTTCAAAGACCGAAGGTGTTTCGGTATGACCGGTTGCCGTTGGTTCCAGACGAACTTTGCCTTCATCAAAAAACACATCAACCGAAAGCTGCGGCGAGGCGATCACCACCCGCAGCATTTTGCCGTACAGGGCATTCAGCTGGATGCGGGTAATGGCATCCAGATCAATCACATGATGAATCACGCGTTCAACAGCACCGAGTGCCAGAATTGACCACATAGGCAAGGAACCTTAAAGTTTGAAACCGCGGTGAACCGCAACAATCCCACCAGTCAGGTTGTGATAGTCACAATTCTGGAAGCCGGCATTTTCCATCATACCTTTCAGGGTGCGCTGGTCCGGATGCATACGGATCGATTCAGCCAGGTATTTATAGCTTTCTGCATCATTGGCAATGATTTTACCCATGATTGGCAATGCCGTGAACGAATAAAGGTCATACAGCTTAGAGAATGGCTCAAACACTGGTTTAGAAAATTCTAGCACCAGTAAACGGCCACCTGGCTTAAGGACGCGGTACATCGCAGCCAGTGCCGCATCTTTATCGGTCACGTTACGTAGACCGAAAGAAATGGTCAAAAGATCAAAGCTGTTGTCTGCAAATGGTTCTAAGGTTTCGGCATTGGCCAAAACGAAATCGACATTGGTACAGCCCGCATCAATCAGACGGTCACGACCGACATTCAGCATGGATTCGTTAATATCAGACAGTACCACATGACCTGTCGGACCAACTTCACGGCTAAAGACTTTAGCCAAGTCGCCAGTACCACCCGCGATATCCAGCACATGCTGGCCACGGCGTACACCTGACATATTGATTGCAAAACGCTTCCACAGGCGATGAATACCAAAAGACATCAGGTCATTCATAATGTCGTATTTGCTCGCCACCGAGTGGAACACTTCTGCGACTTTCTGGGCTTTTTCTTCGCTGTTAACAGTTTGATAGCCGAAGTGTGTGGTTGAGCCGACGTTACCGGTATTGGCACCACGCGGCAGATTATATTTAGGCACAGTACCCGTCACAGGCGTGTCAGTCAGACGTTGTTCTAAGGATTGTTGCTGACCTTGCGGGGTGCCTTGTGGAAGGGGTTCAGTTAAGAATGGGCTCACTTTGTCTGTCTGTTGTGCCGACTCGGGGGTAGGGGTAGGCGTTGTATTTTCATTCGACATTGGAGTCACTCCTAACATATCAATCGGGTTAATCTTGCATTGTCTGCATCATGACAGATTCTAAAGGCTTATTCAGCAATCATGATGCAATTGTTATGAATAATATACAGAAAAATTCACGCTTGGCAGAAATACTCATCGGGTATTTACTGAAACGGTAGCGGATCGCCAGAATGTACTTTATCGATAATCTGGCGTTCGGTTGCCGTGAACGTGCGTACAAATTTTTCTGCCGATTTGAGTGGCTTCATGGCCAGAAAACCATCCTGCATAAATTCATACATCACCTGAAAGTTATATTTATTCGCCGCGCCTTTACACATTTTAAAGGCCGTATAGACCACAAATGAACGCATGTATTTATCCAGACTCATGCCGAGCTGATCCAGCAGAGCCAACTGTTTCAAGCGTGCTTCACCCTGATCCAGCTTCAAATAGGTCAGGCGCATCATCTCGTCAGTCAGCGGTTCATGCGGATGATAATCCTGTAATAACTGAATCGCGACCTGTTCATCCAGCTGTACCGCCAGAATAGCCAGCTCTACACCTGAGGTGCCGGTTTTAATGGCATTTTCCGGAATAACTTTTTCTGCTTTATGCGCATATTTCATCAGCCGGGCAATCTGTTCTGCCAGCGCATCAAATTCAGCACCGCCGTAGAGACGGTTCAGGAAATATTCGGACATCAACAGGTTTTGTTTTTCAGCAAAATGGGCGCGATGAGTGCGCTGCATGCGGACTTTCTGCCAGGCCTGCACATCCTGTAAACGGCTTAAAATGTCAGGCCGGGTGTGATAAGCCAGTTGATAATAATGCGCTAACAGATCATCGAGTACGGCAAGTTTGGACATGAGGCTTCAATTATGATTGGAGGATGCAAGAATCTTAGAGGCTGCCGGACAATCCTGCTATGACAAATTGAACAGAGATCGGGCATTTGTATGTCAATCTGTTGTTTAAATAGCCAATTTAATCGTGTGAAAAACGTTGCCAGAGCTATTTTTGCGCTGAAACTCCTCGCTATACTGCAAATAGAATAAAAGATCAGGGTTGAAGATACGTATGGAACAACCACAATTTCAGTTAATGGATGAAGATCAGCTGTCTGTCGAGCTGATTGATGCCCAATATAATTTAAAAAAGACCCGAGGCCAGAAAAATGCCAAAAGTCTGGTGATTCTGGTGAATGGCATTGAGCTAGCCGGCAAAGGTGAAGCGGTTAAACAGCTACGTGAATGGGTCGATCCGCGCTATTTGCGCGTGAAAGCCGATAAGCCTCAGCTAGCCGGCCCAAAGCAAACCTTGTGGCAACCTTATGCGCGTTTTATTCCAGCTGAGGGCCAGATCATGGTGCTGTTTGGTAACTGGTATAGCGATCTGCTCGGCAGTGCCATGCAAGCTGAAAGCCCGCTGAGTGATGCACAGTTTGATGAATATCTGCAAGAGATGCAGGCCTTTGAACAGGACCTGAAAAATAACCATGTGGATGTGATCAAGGTCTGGTTTGACCTGTCCTGGAAAGTCTTGCAAAAACGCCTGGATGCCATGGATCCGAGTGAAACTCACTGGCATCAACTGCATGGTCTGGACTGGCGCAATCGCAAAGAATATGACACCTTGCAGCGCCTGCGTCAGCGCTTTACCGAGGACTGGTTCATTATTGATGGCGAAGATGAGCAGCAGCGCGACCAGCAATTTGCCCAGTATATCCTGAGTGCCTTGAAACATTGTCCGGATCATCCTGCCAGAGCCAAGGGAAGATGGAAACAGGCCAAGATTCCCGAGCAGTTAAAACATCCTTCCAAGACTCAAGCCCAGCCAGAAGATTACAAACCGGAACTAAAAAAATTAACCGCGAAGGTCGCCAAAGCCATGCGTTCCGATTCGCGTAATGTGGTGATTCTGTTTGAAGGTATGGATGCTGCCGGCAAGGGCGGCGCAATCAAGCGAATTGTCAAAAAACTCGATCCACGTGAATATGAAATTCATACCATTGCTGCACCAGAAAGATTTGAGCTGAGCCGTCCCTATTTATGGCGCTTCTGGACCAAGCTGCAAACTGATGATGATATCTGTATTTTTGACCGTTCCTGGTATGGGCGGGTATTGGTAGAACGGGTAGAAGGATTGGTCAGTGCGGTGGAATGGCAGCGTGCTTATGATGAAATTAACCGTTTTGAACAGAGTCTGGTCAAGCATCAAACAGTGATTGTGAAAATCTGGCTGGCAATCTCCAAGGACGAACAGGCAGCACGTTTCAAGGCGCGTGAAGATACACCGCATAAGCGTTTTAAAATTACCGAAGAAGACTGGCGTAACCGGGAGCGCTGGGACGACTATCTGAAAGCGGCAGCCGATATGTTTGAACATACTTCGACCGAGGAAGCGCCCTGGCATATTATTGCGACCGATGATAAGAATACCGCGCGGGTCGAGGTGTTAAAGGCTATTTTAAAACAGCTTCAGGCAGAATAATCTGCCTGAAGTAAGAGTGTCTAGAGGGCTGCAAAAATTCAGCTCACCCGGATTTTAACCTTGCGCCACCTGTTTTTGCTGGATATTTTTAGCTGCACGGTAGCATTCCTCTACATGTGCTTCAGCAATCTTTTTCATGACAAAATAGCCCAGACTTGCCGCCACCAGTTGGCCGCCCAGCGGAATGAATTTTGTGACTTGCTTTGTGATCACTTTCGCTGCAACATTGTTCAAAGATTTTTTAACTGCCGTACGTGCGACCACCAGACCAGAAAATTCTACGCCGCGTTTACGCAACTCATTCCAGTGCACCTGACGGGTTTTTGGATCATAGACACTGATCTGGTCAGGCGCCAGGCCGAAGCGGGCATTGATCTCGGGAATCAATTGCGACAAGATACCGATATCAATGACCACGTCCATAAACGGCACTGGAATAACCGCAGCACCGGCAGAATAATAGGCGCGTTTTTTGGTGAGTTCCAGGCACTCGGCGCGGATTTGTTCTAAATCTAGGCTCGGATCGAGACGTTCAGGAATTTTATCTAATTTCATGGGCACTACCTAAGCTCTATGTTGTTTTTTTCTATTCAAGCATCTTTAAGATGCTTTTTTCAAAGAAATTTTTCGACTGAAGTGTGGTTTTAAAGTGTCATAGAGCGCTCGGGATGTATAGTAAATAATCTTTATCGTTTTGTAGTAAAAACCACATTCAGCAGTTCAGGGGAACCAATGGCCATTCATGTTATTCAGAGTCAACGTATTGATGTGCTTTTGGATAGTATGCTGCGTATTGTCAACCAGACTGCCCGGAATCCATTTGAGGTGTTACAAACCCGGCACTTTATTGTGCCATCTCCGGCAGTAGAAACTTGGCTGACCCAGAAAATTGCCGAGAAAAAAGGCATTAGCGCCAATACCCAGTTTCATCACCGGATTCGCGCCTTTCAATGGACTTCCTATCAGTGGGTATTGAATGCGCCTAAAGAAGTGGAGCAGGTCCGTGAAGCCAATATTCCGCGCATTATCATCAAATGGCGCGTGTTTCAGGCGCTACGAAAATGCATTCTGCCTGAACAGATTCCTTTAGACGTCGATCATCCGCTGTATTCTATTGTGAAGCGGATTTATGACAGTGCTGACCGGCTGGAGCAGGGTACAGAGAAGCAGCTGAAAAAACAGAGCATGCTGTACTGGGTAGCCGAGCAGGTGTCGCGTTTGTTTAGCCATTATATGGATTATCGCGGTTATTGCGCGCGTAACTGTCCTCCAAACAACTGTGGTTGTCCGAGTAACTGGTTAGAGTCCTGGGGGCAGGATATTGCGCTCGATATCGAGCAAATGATCTATAGCCCCAAAGATGAAAATGGTCATGAGATGCAGGTGGCGGATTTTGTCAAGATTCAGGCGCGTGAACTGGAAGCTTGGCAACGCTGGTTGTGGCAGCATGTATTTCAGGATGATTATGCCAAAATCCTGGAGATTGAACGCCTGTATTGGGAGCGGCTGGAGAATGCAGAAACCCGCGCCCAGGCTCTAAAACGACTACCGGCCCAGATTGTGGTATTTAGCCTGCTGGAACTGCCACCCAGCCAGCTGGATTTTTTACGCCGTTTGGGGCAATACATTGATATCTATATTTTTCACTTCAACCCCTCGCAGGAATACTGGGCCGACAGTGTCGATCCGGACTGGAAAGCCAGGTTTGATTTGCAGCGGGAAGAGCGCTTTATTCAGCGTTTTGAAAAGACCCGTCAACGTAAACCGAATGATGCGGAAATAAAAGACTTCAGGATCAAGCAGCTGAACTTTAATGCCGAAGACCGGGAATCGCGGCATCCGCTCCTGACCCGATTCGGCAAGCAGGCACGGGATCATTTTTCTCTACTCTCTAAACTGTCTTCGGGGGAAGAGGGTCTCTGGGCCGATGTCTTTGTCGATGAATATCAGGACAGGCTGCTGGCCAAAATCCAGTCGGATATCCTGTATTTATTGGAACCTGAACAGCATCAATATGCTTTAAGCCCTGATGATGATTCGGTACAGATTCATGTCTGTCATTCTTCATTACGTCAGCTGGAAGTCCTCAAAGAACAGCTGATTCACTGGCTGGCTCAAGATACGAATGACGTGCCGCGTCAGCCGAGTGATATTCTGGTGTTGACGCCAAGTTTGAAAGAACTCGAACCGGCAATTCGTAGTGTCTTTGCGCCACCACCGCGTGAGCGCGAAACCGGCAGCAAACGCCTGCAGAAAGATAACCTGTATTTACCGATCCAGATTGCCGGGGTGTCGCGTCTGGATGTCAGTAATGCCTGGCGCGCGGTACTGGGCCGGATTCAGTGGGTACGGCGCCGTTTCAGTATTGAGGACTTCGCCGACTGGCTCAGCCTGAATGCCACCCAGCAGTATTATGGTCTGGACTATAGTCAGGTAGAACGGATGTTGCAGTTGCTGACAGATGCTGGCTTCAAGCGTGGACTGGACCAGCAGCATTTACAGCAAAGCCTGAGCGCAGGCGATGAGGATTACCGGTTTAGCTTTAAATTCGCGCTGGACCGTCTGGCGTTGGGTCTGGCGATTCCTGAACATACCCTGTTTCAGGACACCTTGAGTTATGCCAAGGTTCTGACCAGTGATTTTCCGCTGATATCCACCCTGATCCGAATTTATCAGGATCTGGTGCAGCGCCGTGACTGGCTGACTTTGCATGAAACTGGACAACGCACGCCGGTAAAAACCTGGCTGGAATATCTGCGTGCTGATCTGAATGAATTTCGTGATGCCGGGGTAGAATCACTCAAAACTGTTGCCGAGATTATCGACAAGCAAATGCGGATGCTGACCTTGGCCGATTATCATGATCAGGATGATCCACATGCCAGTCAGGAGCTGGTGGCACTCAGTCTGCCTCTGCCTTATGTGCTGGAAGAAATTCAGAATACCCTGGAGATGCAGCTGGATCAGGCCGAACCGACTGGACAGATTACTTTTAGCCAGATTGGGCAGATCCGGCCATTGCCTTATAAACTGGTGGTGATGCTGAATCTGGATAGCGGTAAATTTCCGAGCCGCAATCAACAGGTTCCGTTTGACCTGATGCGCAGCCTGAAGCCGCAACTTGGTGACCGTTCCCGTCTGGATGACGAGCAGGGCGCTTTTCTGGATGCCTTGCTGCTGGCACAGGAAAATCTATGGCTGTTCTATAATGGCTTTGATCTGGAGGATGGTGAGGCTCGCGATCCATCCACTGCCTTGCAGGAACTGGTTCAGCATATCGCGCTGATCTGCCAGTCTGAACAGCCGGATGCCGAAATCGATCCGATGGTGGATATTCATGGTCTGTCAGTCGCTCAACATATTCGGCAGCTTTATCATGTGCATCCCTTGCAGCCTTTTGATCCGGCCGGATTTGCAGATATGCAGACACCACGGTTTCAGGATCAGTGGTTTGCGGTAGCAGAGTATATCCGCAGTGCCGAAGGCAAACGCAGCAGCTGGATCAATGCACATTATCCGGCACTAGAACAAAAAGAAATCCGGGTACTCAAAGGCGATGAATGGATCCGCGATATGATTTTCCCGGCACGTCTATTCCTGAAAAGTGTCGGGGTTTCCACGATTCGCTATGCCGATTTGCCGAGTTCCCGGGAACCCCTATTACTGAACAAGCTGGAACAGTATCAGGTACGGGATTTCCTGTTGCAACAAGAGCAGGAGATTGAGCCGAACCTGATGCTGGACCTTTTGCCGGTGGGCAAAACCCAGCAAGCCACTTGGCTGGGCAGCCAGCAGGAACAGCAGCTGTTACAAGAGCGTTTGGTGCAGTTGGGTAAAGAACTGACGCCAGTTACCCAGCAATCCTTGCAGTTCAGTCCTGAACTGATCATTCATATTAACGTGCCTCAGGTTCCACACAGCAGCTACTGGCTGAGTATGCAATCCTCTTCAGCCTCGGAAAAACGCCGCGCCCAGATCTGGCTGGAGTATCTGCTGTGGCTGGCTTACTTGAATGACGATGCACGCTCACCAGAACTGGAGCGCATTGTCATTTTCAGTAATAAAACCCTGAAGTTTTCCGGATTAAGTTCGAGCAAGGCACATGAGTATTTGCAGCTCTGGTTAAAGGCCTGGGAAATTGGTCAACAGCAGCCGCTGGTCTTGCCGGCAGAATTACTGATGAAAAAAGAATGGCAGTGGGCCGAGAATGAACAGGGTAAAATGACCATTGTGGAAATGCCGGAATTGCTAAAGGCCTGGAACAACAGCTATGAGAGTGCCAAACCTTTGGCTTCGGATGAATCCAGTCTGCTGCATCAAGACTGGCAATTTATTTTGCAGGATCAGGATCCGGATCTGGCCTTGCAAAATTGCTGCCATGATTTTGCTCATGGCCTGTATGCGCCGATTCATCAACATCTGGAGTGGGTGAAATAGCCGTATGACTTTATTAAAGCAGCAGATGCAAACAGCCATTTCCACCAATCCGATTCAAGACATGAAATTCCGTGGCCTGCACTGGATTGAAGCCTCGGCAGGAACCGGCAAGACCTATACACTCTCCAGCCTGATGGTGCGGATTTTTCTGGACCAGTATTATCCGCATCAGGTGATTGCGACGACATTTACCCGTAAAGCCACGGCTGAACTGAAAAACCGGGTACGGCTTCGCGTCGAGGAAACGCTGGCTTATATCCAGCGTCATCAGCAGCTCAATTCAGTTGAAATCACAGCAAAAATCCAGAATGAAACCGATCCTTTATTTCAGCAGGTGCTGAAAGATTATGGTTCACGGCTGGATTATGCCCGTCGCCGTTTACGTCTGGTGCTGAACCAGCTGGATGAACTGTTTGTCGGCACCCTGGACAGCTTTAGCCAGAAACTGTTACGTGAATTTGCCTTTGAAAGTGGCAAGATTGAACGTGCAGAACTGACCGAAGATCAGGATCTGTATATTCAGCAGCTGATTCATGATGTGCTGCGTGACTGGATTCAGCAGCAGCCGCAATATATGGTCAATCATCTGTATGTTCAAAATCTGCTGAAACCGGTGGAGCATTATACCGGGCTGGTGCGTGATGCCCTGAATTTCAGCAAGCAGCATTTCCGCAAGATCGAACTGGCTGAATGTGACCTGAACAAATTGGAAGCCTGCATCAGTCAATTAGTGAGTATTCAGGAGCATGATCTTGCCGTCATGCGGCGTTATTGTCAGGAAAGTCCGAAGTATTTTCACAAGAGTTTTTTGACCAAGTTAACCGAAATTTGTGAAAACTTTATGACCTGGAGCGCAGCCCTGAAAAATCAGGGTGGCATGAGTTTCTTTGATGCTGAATTGCAGCCGATTTTACTGAATCTGTGCCATTTGCGCCGCAAGAAAACCGATTTCCAGCCGACCACTCAGGTCTTTAACAAAAGCTGTCCGGATGCAGAGCAGCAGCTGATTTTGCAACATAGTCTGATCGTGGCAATTGATGCGCTGTGTGAGGTCAAACAGTATCTGGATGAGCAGCTGCAACAGCTTACGACCTATCTGGAATTTCATATTATTCAAAGTGTGCAGACCCGTTTGCCACAAACCTTGCAGCAGCAGGGTGAAACCACTTTTTCCCAGCAAATTCGTACATTGGCGGAAGCATTGCAAGGCCAGCAGGGACAGCGTTTTGCCCAGTTTGTACAGGCACGTTATCCGCTGATTCTGGTCGATGAATTTCAGGACACCAATCAGGATCAGGATGATTTGCTGGCCAAGATCTGGCGTGATGCCAACCGGGTGCAGTCCGGCTGCATGATTATGGTCGGTGATCCGAAACAGGCAATTTACGGTTTCCGTGGCGGCGATATGCTCACCTATAACAAGGCACATGCCGATGTGTTGCATAAACAGGGCCGCGAATATACCCTGATGCAGAACCATCGGTCAGTCAAACCACTCGTAGAAGTGGTTGATGCGCTGTTCCAGCGGCAAATGGATTTTGGCGAACAGGTGCAGTACACCTTGATTCAGGCCGGTAGTCGCCCGCATCCAGATCTGGTCGATATGGGCAGGATCAACCCGCAGCCTTTACGATGGATTCAGCTAGGTGAATCGGACCTGGAGGCAGACCAGGTGGCCTGGAAAATCCGTGCATTGCTGAATCAGTCTGCCCAGCAGCAACTGTACTTTCAGCAGCAAGAGCATCAGCAAAGCCTGAGCGCAGATGATATTGCCGTGTTGGGATTTGGGCATTTTGCTCTGGAACAGGTGAAGCAGCGTCTGCAGCGTATGGGCATTCCCTCCTATAAAGAATCCAAACAGAGCGTGTTTGCCAGTACCATCGCTCAGGATGTCGCGGCCGTATTGACGGCGATTATGGATCCTTTCAATGAGGCCAAGGTCAAGCGGGCTTTACTAACCCGTCTGCTGGGCTTCAATCTGAAAAAACTGATTGATTTGCAAAGCCAGAGTGAAGGCCTCAGTCGCTATATTGCGGATCTGGATATAATTCGGGAAATGTGGTTTGAGAAAGGCTTTTTGACCGCCTGGAATTATGCACTGAACCTGTTTCAGGTCTGGACCAATCTGGTGGCCAGTCAAAGTCTGGACAATGAGCGGGTGGTGGTCAATCTGCGCCATCTGACCGAGATGCTGAGCCAGCAGAGTGAATATTATCAGGGGGCGCAAAAACTCTATCACTGGTATTTGCGCCAGCTTCAGTCACCTTCAGGCAAGGACAGCGAAAAAGAACGCAAGCTGTCTGGGGATCATGGGGTGCAGCTGATGACCATTCATGCCTCCAAAGGGCTGGAATTTAAAGTGGTGTTTTTATTGGGAGCAGATGCTGCTTTTGATGTGAATAAAGGCAATCTGAATTTTTCCCTGTCTGCGCCTGAACAGGACAACATCCTGGAACAATCCCGGGTGATTGCAGTGAATCACAAGAATTTACATGAGCAGGCGATTCTGCAGAATGCAGCGCGTAATGCTGCCGAAAACCACCGACTCTGGTATGTGGCGCTGACCCGTGCCAGTCACCGGGTATATGCCATGCTGCAGGACCAGAACGCACAGTCTGATTCCGGGCTGGCCTTCTGGCGTGGTCAGGGAGATCAACTGTTTCAACATGCTTTAAGTCTGGTCGAGCCGCCTCTGTCTCAGGAGCCACCGCGCCTGGTCGAGCAGTCGAACCATCATCAGGTCGACATGCGGGCGCAACCTTTGCCAGAGCGGCAGTTTTATCCGCGAACCAAAACCAGTTTTACGGCTTTGTCACAGCATCAGCTACATGGACATATCTTGCAGGACGATCTGGTCACGGCTTATGAACAGCCCGACAGTGCTGCCGATGAAATTCATTTTACCGGTCTGGAAGAACAGCCAGCAGCTGTGCCTTTAGACTGGATTAGGCTGAATTTTCCTAAAGGCACCGTAGCCGGAACATTCTTGCACAGCATTTTTGAACATATTGATTTTCAGGACAGCAGTTACTGGAATCTGGAAATCCGGCGCCGTTTTAAAAATACCGCACCGCAAATCTGGCAGGAAATGAAAGAAAAATTTGAACAGGCTTTTCATATACGTAGTGTACTGGAACAGGCTTTTTCCCTGCATTATCAGGCCGCTGTGGTGAATCTGCGAACCTTGTTTCAGGCCACAGCTCAGGCAGATTTCAAAGCCGAGGAATTGCGTCATAGTATGCAGCGCGTATTGTCCAGCCTGAACTATAAGTTATTGACCGGAATTCGCCTGCATGACCAAAGTGAAGTTTATCGCCAGCAATGGCAGCAGCTGTTTCACTCGGCACAACAGCTCGAGCGTTCAGCTCTGCTGGAATTTTTAGGTCAGTTTCGAGTGTATTTCGATGGGCTGGAGGATGACTCCTTTATCCAGTTTTTTGAACAGGAAGTGGCTCAGCTCACACGCCCTGCAAGTACTGAATCACTGAATGTGGACAATATTTTCCAGACTGCATTTGATGGCTTGCTGGACGAGATCACAGAAGATATTTTGCTGAACCTGATGCATGACTGGGTACATGACATTCTGGCCACTCCGATTCAGGCAGATTTTGCCTTGGCACAGCTGGAGGCTAAACAGTATCTTTCAGAATTCCCTTTTTATCTGTCCTTGACCGATGCCCCTTTGCAGATTCGGCAAATCCATCAGCTTTTTCTCGAACATGACATGATCATGAGCGATTTTAATGAGGCCAAGTCGGCACGTTATCTGACCGGTTCCATCGATCTGGTGTATTTCGATGGCCAGCGCTACCATATTGCCGATTATAAAAGTAACTTCCTCGGACCTGATCAGCAGCACTATAGTGCTGAAGCCATTCAGCAGAATATGAGCCAGTCCAGTTACTGGTTGCAGGCCGCTTTGTATCTGGTGGCGCTGCATCGGTACCTGAGTGCCAATATGCAGACTTATTCGATTCAGCAGCACTTGGGCGGCGCGACCTATCTGTATTTACGTGGGATGAAGGGACAGGTCCAGCAAGGAGCCTATCATTGGCAACCGGACTCCGAATTTATAGAAAAACTGGATCAAATACTGGGCTATTTTGAGCAGAAAAAATCAGCATGATTTTGCGATTTTATAAGATATATAGAGATTAAACATGAAATTATCCTGTGGATAACTTTGAGGATAACTGTGTGGAAAATGAGCAGAATCACGTGTCGCAGCAAGACTCCAATTTAATGGCCTGGATTGACTATTTGTGTCAGCCGCCGTTTAGTACGGCTACATTTGATCCGGCAGCAAAATTCTTGATTCAGCAACTGCTTGAGGCGATACAGGCAGGGGATAGCTGTATCGAAGTTGATCCTCAGCAGGTTGCCTTATTGCATAATCTGGTTCTAGACCGCCGTCAGCAGGGTGCAGGAATTGCACCATTTATTTTTGTAGATCAGCATTTATATCTGTACCGCTATTGGCAACTGGAACAGGCAGTAGCCTCACATATTGCTCGGATTAAAGCCCAACCGGTTGCCGCTATTGATTTATCCGAACGTGATCGCAATTTATTGTCAGATCCACAGCAAAAATTGGCACTGGAAATGGTTGCGCGGCAGGCGCTGAATATTATTAGCGGCGGTCCGGGTACCGGTAAAACCTATACCTTGGCGCATATGATTGCGGTCCTGCATGAAGCCTTGCCAAATATCCGGATTGCCATGGCAGCACCTACCGGAAAGGCCGCACAGCGCATGAAAGAAGCACTGCAAAAAGCCTTGCACAGTGAAGCGTTACAACAGTTTGAGCTAGAACAATTAAAACAGTTACAACCGGTCACCCTGCATCGCTTATTGGGTCTGGGCACTCGCGGACAGCCACGCTTTCATGCCAAGCAGCCTCTGCCTTATGATGTGATCGTGGTCGACGAAGCCTCGATGCTGGATTTAAACCTGTCACAGATGTTACTGGCCTCCGTACCGTCTCATGCACGGCTGATTTTACTCGGTGATGCAGATCAGCTGGCCTCTGTGGATGTGGGAACGGTATTGGCAGATTTACAGCAAGTAGCGACTCTGGAAGATAACCGGGTCAATTTAATCACCACGCGGCGTTTTGCGCCTGGAGCCAGGATTGGCGCAATGGCGGAGTTTATCCAGCAGAATCATCAGCCTTCTCACGTCTTGCAGAAATTTGAGCAGCAGATTGTGGCAGCCAGTGAGTTACAGGCGATCGATTTGGATCAGGTGAAGATCGACCAGTTGCAGTTACAATACCTGCTCGCTGGTGCCGAACAGACCGCGCATAATTTGAATCAGTATTATGACCAGCTGATGTATGGTTATCAGGCTTATGTACAGGCCATAAAAACAGAACGAAACTCAGCTGATTTTGAACACTATGTGCAACAGGTGGTCAAAACTTTTGATGATTACCGTATTTTAACGGCAATCCGTTCTGGTGATCTGGGGCTGCTCAAGATCAATCTACAGATTGAGCAACGTTTTCTAGCAGCCCAAGGTCAGTTGAAACAGGGCGACTGGTATGTCGGACGACCCGTCATGATGAGCTATAACGACTATCAGTTGGGCCTGGCCAATGGTGATATTGGTATCTGTTTTTTACGTGAGCAGTCTGGTCAACGTCAGTTTGAAGTGTATTTCCCGAGTCTGGAAAAATGGGTATTAGCCACCCGTTTACCTAAAAGTATTGAAACCGCTTTTGCGCTGACCATTCACAAATCTCAAGGTTCAGAATTTTCCCATACGGCCGTGGTGCTGGATCAATATGCAAAAAATTTATTGAGCAAAGAGTTGATTTATACTGCAATTACTCGAGCCAAAAAAGTGGTCAGTTTACTGGTGGATTGTGATGCTTTTACACAGGCACTTTGTGTCAGAACTACCCGGAAAAGTGGTTTGGGCCAAAAAATCATTGAACAATCTAGTAATTTAATTGGCAAAAATAATCAAATCTTGTAGGTAAAAGCTTACAAGGATTCAGGAAATTGACGCATAGAGCTTTTGCTCAGTTTTTGAGAAGATTGGTTCTACAAAATAACTCAACACGGAAAGTTGAGCATAATCGCATAATGATAATAATAATGTCGGTAGACAGCGAACTTACAGTGAAGTAAGTGAAAGAGGAAACTTACAGCCGCTAAGCCTTGTAGTTTTGGGAGAGACTACAAGGCTTTTTTATATCCTGATTTTTTTATAGGAAGCTTGCTGGATTTTTATCCTAATTTCTTAGCAAAAATTTTCAGCGCTAGCCAGTAAACTTAAGTAAATAGCGTTAAATAAAACGAGAGCTGTGTAACATTATGCAAATTTTTACTCTGTGATGTACGAAATGGCTTACAGCAAAATGAGGCAAATACCTCTAGTTGTCTGGTGGGAATATGGCAAAATCTACCACACAAGGAAGATGATTTTTCAACAGGATGTTTGAAAATAATAATAAGCGTAAAACGCCATAATAATACAATAAATAATAATGATAAGAGAAAGAACTACAGCGCCAAAAAGCCCGAGTTTACTCGGGCTTTTTTTTATCCATTTTTTATGGAGAGCAGCGGAAGATTCAAGCGAGCTAAAGGGTTTGTTGGCTTTTCAAATGAATTTCTATATTTAATTCATCCTGGATTTATTTCATGAAAATAATGCAAAACCTGAATCTTTGAGGGACAAGAGTCATCGAATCTGAACTGCATCAATGAGCGACCAAAACCATGCAAAAATTTGGATCTATTTTTGCAATTTGATGCGTTTTCCCTTAAAATATGCAACTTGCTGTAGTGATGCACGGCAGTCAAGGTTTTGAATTCTCATCACTTTGATTTTTATCAAAATATATAAGCATCTCGGAGAAATCGAATGGCTTTAACTAACGCAGATCGCGCAGAGATCATGGCTAAATTCGCTCGCGCTGAAAACGACACTGGTTCACCAGAAGTTCAAGTAGCTCTTTTAACTGCTCAAATCAATGATTTACAAGGTCACTTCAAAGAGCACAAACACGACCATCATAGCCGTCGCGGTCTTATCCGTATGGTTAACCAACGTCGTAAACTACTTGACTACCTTAACGGTAAAGACCACGGTCGTTATGTAGCATTGATCGGTGCTTTAGGTTTACGTCGTTAATTCGATTTAAACTTTATTTTCGGGTGTATTGCATGCTTTGTGCTGTATTACTGAAAACTAAAGTCGGCTTAGCTTTGCGCTAAGCCAGTGGAAGGGGCGAATGTTTCGCTCCTTCTTTGTGTTTAAAAATAGTATTTAATCTGGTGAGGTCGGCTTCTAAGCTTTGTCATTTACTCGTCCATATGGTCATGAATGCCAAACCTTAGGGGTCTCCACTAGAATAATTGTTCACAAGAACTAGGAAAAAATAAAACATGTCAATGTTTAATATTATTCGTAAAGAATTCCAATTCGGTCAGCACAACGTTATCTTGGAAACAGGTCGTGTTGCCCGTCAGGCAAACACTGTTGTGATCACCATGGGCGGCGTACAAGTACTTGTCGCTGTTGTGGCACAGCCTAAAGCAAAAGCAGGTCAAGATTTCTTCCCATTAACTGTTAACTACCAAGAAAAGCAATATGCTGCTGGTCGTATCCCGGGTGGTTATGGCAAGCGTGAAGGCCGTCAGTCTGAAGCTGAAACTTTGATTTCACGTCTGATTGACCGTCCAATTCGTCCGTTGTTCCCGGAAGGTTACTTCAACGAAATTCAAGTAACAGCCACAGTTATTTCTTCTGATAAAACAATGGATGCTGACATTGCTGCAATGTTAGGTACATCTGCTGCATTGTCTATCGCTGGTACTCCTTTCCGTGGTCCAATCGGTGGTGCGCGCGTTGGTTTAATCAACGGTGAATACATCCTGAACCCGAACCTTGAACAACTTAAAGAGTCTGATCTTGATCTTGTTGTTGCGGGTACGGAAACTGCAGTATTGATGGTTGAATCTGAAGCGAAAGAGCTTTCAGAAGATCAAATGCTGGGCGCTGTATTGTTCGGTCATGACGAAATGCAAATTGCGATCCAAGCGATCAAAGAATTTGCTGCAGCTGCAGGCGCGGTTGAATCAACTTGGGTTGCTCCAGTTAAAAACGAAGAACTTCTTGGTAAATTGAAAGAAGCATTCGAAGCGAAAATTTCTGAAGCTTACACGATTGCAGTTAAGCAAGACCGTTATGCGGCACTTGACGCGCTTTATGCAGAAGCAGTTGCACAGTTCGTTCCTGAAAATGACGAAACTGGCATTGCAGAAGAAGTAAATGAGCTGTTCGAAGACCTTAAATATCGTACTGTACGTGACAACATCCTGTCTGGTAAGCCACGTATCGATGGTCGTGATACCAAAACTGTTCGTGCAATCGACGTACAAGTAGGCGTATTGGATCGTGCTCACGGTTCTGCATTGTTCACACGTGGTGAAACTCAAGCCTTGGTCACAACGACTTTGGGTAATACTCGTGATGCGTTGATGGTTGATACTCTTGCAGGTACAAAAACTGACAACTTCATGTTGCACTACAACTTCCCTGCATATTCTGTAGGTGAAACTGGCCGTGAATCTGGTCCTAAGCGTCGTGAGATTGGTCACGGTCGTCTGGCACGTCGTGGTGTTCAAGCTGTACTTCCTGCTGCTGATCGCTTCCCGTACGTGATCCGTATCGTATCTGACATCACTGAATCTAACGGTTCGTCTTCAATGGCGTCTGTATGTGGTGCATCACTTTCTCTTATGGATGCTGGTGTTCCACTTAAAGCACCAGTTGCAGGTATTGCGATGGGTCTAGTGAAAGAAGGCGAGCGTTTCGCAGTTCTTTCTGACATCTTGGGTGATGAAGATCACTTGGGCGACATGGACTTTAAAGTAGCTGGTTCTGCAAACGGTATTACTGCGCTACAAATGGACATCAAGATCGAAGGTATCACTGAAGAGATCATGGAATCTGCATTGAACCAGGCTTATGCGGGTCGTATGCACATCTTGAATGAGATGAACCAGGTGATTTCACGTGCGCGTCCTGAAATTTCGATGCACGCACCAACATTCCAGGTGATCAATATCAACCCGGATAAAATCCGTGATGTGATCGGTAAAGGTGGCGCGACCATTCGTGCGATTACTGAAGAAACTAAAGCGGCGATCGATATCGAAGATAACGGTACAGTTCGCGTATTTGGTGAAACTAAAGCGGCAGCGCAAGCTGCAGTGGCCAAGATCCAGGCACTTACTGCTGAAATCGAGCCAGGTACAATCTACGTAGGTAAAGTGATCCGTATCGTTGAATTCGGTGCGTTCGTGAATATCCTGCCAGGTACTGATGGCTTGCTTCACATCTCTCAAATCTCAAACGAACGCATTGCGAACGTGGCAGATGTATTGAAAGAAGGTCAAGAAGTGAAAGTACAGGTTGCGGATGTTGATAACCGTGGCCGTATCAAATTAACGATGAAAGACATCGAACAAGTTTAATCGTTAAAATATTCACATGGGAAAACTCATGTGAATAACAATAAAAAAGCCCTGAGCTTGGTCAAAATGTTTACTTTGGCTGGCTCAGGGCTTTTTTATGCCTTCAATAAGATTCTGCTACGCAAATAAAGACTGATTGGATTGCTTAAGTCTGCGGCTCGGCTCATAATTTTAAGACGGATAGATGGGGAAGGCCTACTAGCTCTATCCTGCAACAACAAAAAGCAGAATTGTGAATAGAGAATTGTCTTAATGCAGGTTTATTATTTTTACCAACATCCGACCGAACATCATATTTTTGTACAAAAAGAGCCTATTGCTCAAGCCGAACCTGAATTTATCTGGATCGACTATACCCGGGCAGATGTGGTTAATCGGGCTGAGACTTGGCAAAAAGAAATAGAACAGCAGACCCATTTATACCTAAACGAATTGCATGTAAACGATATTCTTAATTTAGAACATCCTTGTGTATTTGATAGCATGGATGACTATGAGCTGCTTATTTTTCGCAAGCTGATTACCCCGGATGATGACATCGAGAGCGGTGAGCAGGCGCTGGAACAGCATGAAAAAGTGTTTGGTCTGGCGACTACTCCGATTAGTTTTATCATGACTCCTCAAGTGCTGATTACAGTACGTGAGCAAGGCAATAAAGCAATAAAAAATTATATTTCCCGTATTGAAACCCATGTGATCCGTTCCACTCAGGAACAAAATAAGTCACGAAAACTCCCGATGACCCCGCTGGATTTATCGTTACGTTTACTGAATAGCATGGTGGATGGTTATTTGGATTTACGTGTGCCTTTAACCCGACGGGTTGAATTCTGGCAACAGGAGTTATTACAGGGGCATCGCCGCTTTACCAAATGGAACCAGTTATTGCAAGAAAGCATGTCTTTTCAACAAGTGGAAAATCTCTGTGAAGAGCAAATTGATACCTTGCAAGAACTGCGAGATGAAATTATCGATAATTATCCGCACTTGAAAGGCAAGAAGAAGTCGGAACGACAGGATATTATGCTGGTCCGAATGAATGACCTGGTCAGCCATGTAGAGCGCATCCAAAAACACACTGTTCGTTTGCGTGCCTCGATTCAGGCGGCGATCGACCTGCATTTTTCAGCCATTGCCAATCAGACCAATGAAAATATGCGCATCTTGGCGATAATTACCGCTATTTTTGCACCGCTGACCTTATTGACCGGGATTTACGGGATGAACTTTGAATTTATTCCGGGGGCGAAATCTCCTGTCGGGTTCTGGAGTATGTTGATGATCATGTTCATTAGCACGGTATTGCTGGTGTATTATTTCTATCGCAGACATCTGGTCGGTCGAGGGGAGCGCAGTGTGATTGATCTACTGGCACAACAGCATAAGAATCAACACGTGAATCTGTTCTGGTTCCTTGACTATGAGCCGATTAAGCAATCAGTGAAAGAGACCATGAAAGAAGTTGAAAAGCTGACCAAATTAAAATAGAGCTACCTTTATCAATCGATATTTATAAAAGTTGTCCTATTTTTCAAGCACACGTAGATCAGTGGACTTCAATTTTAGATTAGCTCTGTAGAAATCAACACTCTGTTCTGCTGATCACTCAACTTGAGCTGTTCGAGTCAGTATTTTATAGATTTCATCTTTTAATTTCAGTTTTTTACGCTTGATCGCCTCAATATCATTGTTGATATGATTGACTGGATCAAGTTCAAGCTGGCTGATTTCTTTGTCCAGCTCATTATGTTCCTCGAATAACTTGGCAAAATAGGGATTTTCCTCGCGAAGTTGCACAATCAAGTCGCGGTATTCGGGAAACATGTATTTGAGTTTCTTATTGCAATCTTTGGTTTTCATAGGGATTCTTATACTCTAATCATAAAATTAAATATAAATATGTTCTGATCTGCACTGGAAAATGCAGATCGACAGAACATGAAAAGGATTTACTTGAAGTGCAAATGTTTGACCTCGCGGCGTAACTCCTGCACTTCATCAATGAGGTCCAGCATCATGGCAACGGCGCTAAATGAGGCATCAAAATCGCGTTGCAGGCGATAGGCGCGTTGTGCACGCGAGATATCTTCACCGAGGAAAGTGCTGGTCGGGGGTGTAGAACGATTGGGTAAAATTCCATGTTCAATTAACTGCATGACCCATTCCGGGCTTTGTCCACACGCTTCTGCAAAGTGGATCAAGTCAAATGAACGATCGTCCATAATTTCTGAGGGGGTATAACCGTGGGAAAAACTTTCTTGGTACTGAATCGTAGTCATGGGTCTACTCCTTAAACAGCCAAGTGTGCAAAATCCGTAGAAAGGGAAGGTACTAAAATAGAACGCTTTCCAATCCTTGGACATGCAGACTCAGAGTGATGACTCAAATGATCATGAGTGAAGAGTCGGGATGCACTGGTAGTTGATGAATCAGTCGGTCTGACCGGATCTTTATCAGCAGCATGCGAGGCAAAGAAGGTTAAAGCTGAAGTTGTTTTTATAATTTTATGTGTTATCGACAAAGCGTATTCAATCACTTTCCTATGTTGAATAGAGGGCGCCATATCAGGGCTGCAAAGCAGACCAGAGGACAGAATTGAACAAGGCTGAAGATTGATCATCATAAGTGGATAAAAAATAACCGTCTTCGATCCATTATTATGACTTTGCCTGCTCCAAAACAGTTTTTATTTGTACCTTATTGTTTCAAATCATGACAAAGAAAAAAGCCCCTGATATAGGGGCTTTGAAAATCTTTCTGAAATTAATATTTTACCCAAGTAACACTGCGACCAATTACCGATACCCCCACATAACCACGCAAGGTCAGACGTTTACCATTAGCACTTAAGCGTGCTTTACCTTTGTAAACTTTGCCACTGATCGGATCAAGCACTTTGCCATCATGGTATTCACGTGGCTTTTTCGGATCTGCCTTAAAATCCCAGATAAACGGCAGGCCTAGAAAAGGCTTGTTCTTAAGCTGACCTGGACATTTATGACAAATTCCCATTTTTTCTGCGCCAGGCAAGCTGCGTGTTTCGACAATTACTCCTTCATAACTGCCATCTGCTTTCTTGCGAATTTCCACATCCGCACGAGAATAACCCGATTGATCATCGATGGTTTTCCATTTACCCAATAACGGATCTTCATAGGCAAAGGCCAGGCTAGAGACTGCGGCCAAACTTATCCCCATTAGTAGAGTATTCAATAATTTTCTCATAACATACCTGTTAAATTGATGATGTATTCATTTTAGAATTATTGCTCTAATTTATTTTAAAAGCATAATTAAATCAAGAGTATGAACTGTGCGGTCTTTCTCATAATTTTTTGAAAATGATGAATATTCAGGTTTTGTTAGTGTGAATAATCTTATAATTTAAAAGGGATTCTTAGATTGGATTTACAGGAGAGTTTGATTCAGGAGGTAGACAGGTTTTCTACTGTAGGGGAATACGCTTTGTTGAGCTCAGTCACCTAGATTTTAAAACATAAAAAAAGCATTCCTGGGAATGCTTTTAAACTTAAGGATTCGAACTGCTTAGCTCAGGTGTTTACCAAATAGGCCCAAGGCTTCTTCAGCAGTAAAAGTATATTGGCTATTACAGAACTGACAGTCCATCTCGATCGGATTCTGGAATTCCAGCGTTTCACGGATCGACTCTATTCCGATTTGCTGTAAAGCGACTGCACAACGCTCTTTAGAGCAGGTACAACCAAACTTCAACACTTCCGTATCTGGCAGACGCACTTCTTCTTCGTTATATAAACGGTACAGAATATCAGTGGCTTGCAAACCGACTAACTCTTCAGTTTTTAGAGTCTCTGTGAGCATGGTCAGACGTGGCCATAGATCTTCATCTACCCGGCGTTGTTCTTCTTCACTATTACGTGGTAACAGCTGAATCAATAAACCACCTGCACGCTGATGGTCGCTCGCCAGCACAATGCGCGTTGGAATCTGTGCAGACAGGTCATAATACTGCATCAGACAGCCCGCCAAATTTTCTTTATCAAGGGGTACAATCCCCTGATAACGCTCGCCAAATTCTGGTTCGATATTGATGAACAGAACCGGAGAGGTGAGTGACTTCAACACGGTACTGCTGTCTTCACCGACCAGAAAGTGCGGATCTTCTTCATAGTCAGCCAAAGCGCGAACTTCACCCAAATGGTTACATTCAGCCATAGCCCATTTAAATGTGCCTGATGCCTGAATTTGCAGGCTGATACGCCCTTTAATCTTCAATGTGCTGGCCAGCAGTGCAGTGGCACTGAGCATTTCACCTAGCAGGATTTTAACTGCAGGTGCATAGTCACGTTGCGCTAAAATGGTTTGTAAAGCTTCTTCAAGATGCACCACTTCACCACGAACAGGGCTATCTTCAATAAAAAAGCGTTGGCGTAAATCAGACATAAAATTCTCCATAACCCTGCTTTAATAGTGTCATTATTGTAAAACACAAGTTAGGACAGTTCATCTCTTAACGTATCAATTCCTGCGCCGTTTGTATCCTGTTGCTGCGGTGTATCTTGTTTTTGCACTTTATGGCGTTGATCCTGGGCAAACAGATGCTCCAGTTCGGCTAAACTGCTCCGCTGATTTTCATAATTTGGATGTTCATCCGGATCCAGATGATATTGGCTATTCAGCAGTTTTTCATCCTGTTCACGGAAGTTTTGAATCTGTTGCTGGCTATTTTCGAGGTCAGGATTGAGCTGGTTTAGTAAGGCCTGACTGAGTTCTAAAGCTGAAAGATAAGTTTCACGCCAGATGTGTTTCACGCCCAAATCCTGCAATAAATGCACATGATGCCGGTCACGGGCACGTATCCATAAACAGATTTCAGGATAATTCAGCCGCAGATGCCGCACGATCAGCATCGAGTCTTCAATATCATCAATGGCGACAATGACCTGTTGCGCCGTGGCAACCCCTGCCTGCATCAAGGCTGCCGGTTCTGTCGCATCTGCCTGATAGAAAGGGATGTCGTACTGCGCCAGAAGCTCAGTGGCTGGCACAGTGCTGTCCATGACACTAAAGGCGTGTTGCTGTTGCAGTAGAATCCGGGCGATGATTTGTCCGAAGCGACCAAAGCCAATCAGCAGGATTGGTGTATGGGCTTGAGGATTAATATCAGTTTCAAAAGTCGCTGCCAGATGATTGTGGCGATCCAGACGCGGTAAGATCTGACTGTGCAATAACCAATAAAATGCGGGGGTCAGCAGCAAGGAAAAACTCACCATCCACAGCAAGGGAGAGAGCAGATCAGCCGCAATAATCTGGTCGGAAACCGCAATCACCAGTGCCAGTAAAGCAAATTCGCCACCTTGTGCCAGACTGGCTGCTAACAAGGTGCTATTGCGCCAGCTATTTTGATGATAACGCGCCAATGCCAGGTTGATTGCAAACTTGCCCAAGATTAAAATGAGGGTGCCACCGAGAATCATCCAAGGGAAATTGAGCAGATCAGCTAAGTGCAGTGACATGCCTAGACTGATAAATGCCAAGCCCATCAACAGGCCCTGAAAAGGCCGAATCGTACTTTCTACCGCAGGCCTGAAATCTGAATCTGCCAATAAAATGCCGGCAAATAAGGCACCGAGAAATAGATTCAGTCCGAGGGTATTCATCAGCACCAATAATGCCAAGGTCACCGCAATCGCTACAATCGCATGCAGTTCGTGACTGCCACTTTTAGCAATCCAGCGATACAACGGCTGCATCAGGTAACGATTACACAGAAACAGACCACTCAACGTTGCGATGATCGCAGCAAAATAGGCCACGCCATGTTCAGTGGAGCGAATCCCGGCAAATAATGGAATGGCTGCAATCACCAGAATGGCCAACAGAGCATGAATCAGCAGAATCGAATAGGCTTGCTGACCATAGCTGGTGGCGAACTGTTCCTGATGATTGAGATGTTGAATCACCAAAGTCAGGGCGGACAAACTGCCGGCGAGTCCAATTACAATGCTGGCGAGTAGGCTTTGCTGAAGGAAAACCCAGGCCATGAGCGTGAAAATCAGGGTGCTGATTAGTACCTGTAAAGCAGCCATCATCCACAGGGAGGGATTAATCTGCACAATGCGTTGTGGTCTGAGTTGCAGGCCGATCCAGAACATCAGTGCCATCAGGCTGACTTGCATGAAACTACTCATGACTTCGGGTGTCTGAATCAGGTGCAAAAGGCTTGGACTTAAGATGATCCCTGTTAACAGATAGCCCAGCACACTTGGCAATCTGAGCCTTTTACTCAGTGGCACTATCAACAGTGCAATAACCAGAACCAGTGTTATTTGTAACAGTATCGACATTTTCCTGCCCTAAATTTATTCTTGATCCAGACTTGCAGTTTCGTATTCCAGATCGATCCTCAGGCGCAATATCTTTTAGCTCAGTTCCTGAGGGTCGATGTCCAGCGTGAGCTTCATGCTAGAAGGTTTGTCCTGCAGCATGTTTTGCCACCAGCTACGCACATAGTAATGCAAACGTGGACGATCCGCTGACAATAGCACCATATGCGACTGATAGCGTCCGGCCTTACGTTCCATTGGCGCAGGAATTGGTCCCCAGATGTCCAGCGCCAGATCAGGATATTGCCTGAGGAGTGCTGCATGTTTCTGTAAGAATTCGGTATTTTGTGCCTGATCCTTGGATTCACAGCGAATCAGGATGGCATAACGGTAGGGCGGCATTCTGGCCATCTGCCGTTCTTTTAAGGTCTGCTGGGCAAATACGCGATAATTTTCATTCACTAAGGTGTTCAGCAGGGCATGATCAGGTCTGAGGGTCTGCAGATAAACATCGCCTTTATGTTCACCACGTCCGGCACGGCCAGCCACTTGCACGATCAGTTGCGCAGTCCGTTCAGTAGCACGGAAGTCCACACTCAGCAGACCGGAATCAATATCCAGAATCGCCACCAGCGTCACATAAGGAAAATGATGCCCCTTGGCCAGCATCTGGGTGCCGAGTAGAATCGCCGGTTCGCTTTTCTGAATCTTGTCATAGATTTTTTGCCAGCTGCCGACCCGACTGGTGGAATCGCGATCGACCCGAATCACCTCAAAATCCGGAAATAGCTCATTTAAATGTTCTTCGACTTTGCCGGTGCCCATACCCAGTGTAACCAGTTCCTGATGCTGACATTGCGGGCAGTGTTCCGGCATACGGTGAATAGTACCGCAGTGATGGCAATGCAGATGCTGATAAGGCTGACGGTGTACAGTGAAGTTGGCATCACAGTGCGGACATTGCGCCTGCCAGCCACAGCTGCCACAAAGCAGGACGGGGGCATAGCCACGGCGGTTTAAAAAAATCAGCACCTGTTCTTTTTTCTCCAGGCGCTTTTTGATGTCCTGAATCAATTGCAGGCTAATCCCATGCTTTTTTTGCGCAACTTTTAAATCCAGAATATGGATTTTGGGCATCAAGGCCGTGCCGGCACGCTGGTTCAGCTCCAGTGCCTGCATCTTGCCATGTTGCACCAGCGCATAACTGTCAATGCTTGGTGTGGCTGACCCTAAGATTACCGGACATTGCTGTAAATGGCCGCGGTACAGGGCGACATCGCGGGCATGATAGCGGAAGCCTTCCTGCTGTTTAAAGGACAGGTCATGTTCTTCATCCAGAATGATCAGGCCCAGATTCGGCATCGGGGTATAAATGGCAGAACGTGTACCGAGTACGATTGAGGCTTTGCCGGTTTCTGCCGACTGCCAGGCTTGTAGCCGTTTGGAATCATTCAGCCCGGAATGCAGCAACGCAATATGGCAATGAAAACGGGACTGAAAACGGCTGATGGTTTGCGGCGTCAGGCCGATTTCCGGCACCAGCACCAGCACCTGTTTGCCCTGTTTCAGTACCTGTTCCATGATCTGCAAATACACTTCAGTTTTACCGCTGCCGGTCAGACCATCCAGTAAAAAAGCTTGATATTGATTGCGATATTTTAATACCTGTTCGACTGCATGTTTTTGTTCAGGATTGGCAGTAAGCGGCATTTGTGCCAGCTGCATCGGCTGCGGATTGAAATCTTGTGGCTCCAGCACACAGGCGCAAATCTCTTTTTTCTCCAGCGCTTTTAAGGTCGCGGTTTCAATCCCGGCCATGTTCAGCACATTTTCAGTGGTCCCGACCGGATGCAGTTTTAAAATCCGGTAAGCTTCCTGCTGCTTGTCCGAACGGCGTACTTTGGCCTCGGCATCAGGGTCCAGGAATTTCCAGGTACGGGCCAGCAGGTTATAAGGCTTACCCTGACGCAACAGAGTCGGCAGGGCACTGTGGACGACTTCACCGATCGGAAACTGGTAATACTGCGCTGACCATGTCAACAAACTTAAAACTTTGGCATCTATAATGGCGCGTTCATCGAGCAGTTCGGTCACTGCCTTAAGTTTAAAGCGCGGATCGAGAGGAGTGTCTGCGGATAGTTTTTCGATAATCACCCCGACCAGATTCTGCCGACCAAACGACACCAGTACACGTGCGCCAATCTGTGCCTGTTCAAATTGTGCTGTACTCATCGTGTAATCAAAACAATCAAATACATGCACAGGTACAGCAACGCGTACGCGATAAAGTGGACTTGAATCTGGGTGAGAATTTTGCATATCTTGGGGTGGAGATCCTGAAGAAATTTCGTCGTGCTTAAAGTTCGATTATGTTAGAGTGAGCAGATAATTTATATCAAAGAATATGAATGATTTCGGTGGTCTGACGCAACAGCGTTGAGCAAAATTTTGGAAAATTAGAGCATTACAATGCCTGCATATCAGTTTATTGCGCTTGATGCTTCAGGAAAGCAGCAAAAAGGCGTGCTGGAGGGGGATTCTGCACGTCAGATCCGGCAACAATTACGGGATAAAGCACTTATTCCTGTCTCTGTTGATCCTGTTGAAAAAAAAGACCAGCAGCATCGTCGAAAATGGTTTGAAAAAAGCATCACCGCCTATGATCTGGCTCTGATGACCCGGCAATTATCCGTGCTGGTCGCCGCCGCAATTCCACTGGAAGAAGCCATTCGCGCCGTCGGTAAGCAAAGCGAAAAAGTCCATGTACAAAACCTGCTGATGTCGGTGCGCTCCAAAGTACTGGAAGGTCATAGTCTGGCGCAGGGTTTACAGCAATCCGGACGGTTTCCCGAGCTGTATATTGCCACGATTGCCGCCGGTGAACGTTCCGGACATCTGGACTTGATTCTGGATCAATTGGCTGACTATACCGAAAACCGGTTTGCCATGCAGAAAAAAATTCAGGGTGCAATGATCTATCCGATTATTCTGATGCTGATGTCCTTTGCGATCGTGATGGGGCTGATGACCTATGTGGTGCCAGATATCGTCAAGACTTTTGATCAGAGTAAAGACGCCTTGCCCTGGATTACCGTGGCCTTGATGAAAGCCAGCGATTTTATCCGCATTGCCTGGCCATTTTTATTGATCGGTGGTGCTTTAGGGATTTTCTTATTAATCCGATTTTTAAGAACTACCGCCGGGCATTATGCCTTTGACCGTCTGACCTTAAAATTACCTTTATTCGGCAAATTGTCACGCGGAATTAATGCCGCACGTTTTGCCAGTACTTTATCCATTTTGACCCAGTCTGGCGTGCCGCTGGTCGATGCGCTGCGCATTGGTGCTGCAGTCAGTAACAACTGGGTGATCCGTGATGCTGTCAATCTGGCAGCGGAAAAAGTCACTGAAGGTGGCAACCTGGCAACCCAACTGGAACGCAGTGGTTATTTCCCCCCGATGATGGTACAAATGATCAAAAGTGGTGAAGCATCCGGTGAACTGGACCGTATGCTGGAACGTGCTTCACAGATGCAGGATCGCGAAGTGACTACCCTGATTTCAACTTTACTGGCCTTGTTGGAACCTTTAATGCTGGTACTGATGGCCAGTATCGTTCTGGTGATTGTGATTGCGGTCATGCTGCCAATTGTGAATATGAATAATATGATTTAAACAGAAACCGCTTAGAATTTTGCTGTGATCAAGATTCAAGTGGAAATTCTGAATGATGCAAATAAATGAGAGAGATTGAATGAAAAGGAATCAATTAAATAAACAGACGGGCTTTACGTTAATCGAAGTCATGGTGGTGATTGTTATTCTTGGTGTGCTTGCTGCGCTGATCGTTCCGAACGTGATGGGACGCGGTGAAAAGGCCAAAGTAGATACCACCGTGATCAAGTTGCAGAGCATTGCAGGTTCACTGGATCAATACAAGCTGGACAATGGCAAGTATCCAAGTATGCAGGAAGGTGGTCTGGATGCACTGGTGAATCAGCCAGCGACTGCAAAAAACTGGGTGCCAGGCGGTTATGTCAAGGGCGGTTTTCCAAAAGACAGCTGGGATAATGAACTGCAATATGTGATTCCGGGCACCGATGGCCGCAGCTTCGATCTGTATTCATTTGGTGCAGATGGTCAATCGGGTGGTGAAGGAACAGATGCCGATATTTATTATCAGCCTTAATTGAGAATCGTTATAAATTTTCGATAGATAGAATATATCACTTCACTGAATAGGCTATTTCAATACGAAGTGAAGTGATAATAACTATTAATTATTAAATATAATGTAAGTTATTGATATTTATAATAATGAAATAATAAAAACGATATGCGAGTTATAATAAGAATTATTCCCATATTTATCTATTACAATTCTCGTAAAATATGAATAAACATACACTTTCTATTTATTTAAAAAAGCTCATAATGATCTGAATGGTACTTGACTCGCCAACGGAGAAGCACATGAAAGCATTAATCTTAGGAGATGAAATCAATCAATTTCATTGGTCGATGCTGAAATCTGTTCTTCTGGTTTTAAGCATGCTGCCGATCAGTCAGGGAATCGTCCATTTATGGCAAAGCACCGAAGGCAGCAGCCAGATTATGGTGGCCTTTTTTGCTATCAGCTTGATGAGCAGTTTATTGGCACTGTGTTTCTGGTCAGCATTAAACGCGAGTGTAATTCGCATTCAGGCCGAGCAAAGCTCAGCATTTGAGCAGACACTGGTTAACCTGTATCGTCATGTGCCGATGCTGTCTCTTGCCAGCATGTTGTGTTATTTGGCTATACAATTTTAAGCTTGAAAGAGATGAAAAAACCGAGGCTATGACCTCGGTTTTTTATTGCCTTGAATGTTCCTCCCTTTCGTAAAGGGAGCTTAGGAGGGATTGATAAGATGCTATATTCAGGAATCCCCTAAGTCCCCCTTTGTAAAAGGGGTACTTGAAAAAATTACCGTCTAGATTTAAAGCTGACATCCACTTTACGTGGACGGAAGCGCCAGCCCACTAGCAAGAGTAGAACCGAGAAGATCAGGACCGGCCAGTCGCTGAGTTTCATATATAGCGTTTCACCCTGCATGGCTGGAAGTTCGCCACGTAATACTGCTTCCTGATCCATCGGGGCTTTTTTCACAATGTGACCATTGTGGTCAATAAAGGCGGTCACACCGGTATTGGTCGCCCGAATAAACCAGCGGCCATTTTCTTTAGCACGCATTTGCACCATCTGCAGATGCTGTAATGGTCCTGCCGTGCCGGTAAACCAGGCATCATTAGACACGGTCACCAGAAAATCACTTTGACTGGCATTGCGACGGGTCAAATTCGGATAAGCCACTTCATAGCAAATCGCAGAACCCAAAGGATGATTTTTTACATTCAATGGTTTTTGATGATCTGCGCCCCGGGTAAAACCACTCATGGATGGATCATTTTGCAGTGCCGGCAGAACCCAACTTAACCAGCCTGAAAGTGGAATATATTCACCAAAAGGAACCAGTCGTTGCTTCTTGTATAGCCCATCGGATTCATCTCCGCTGGCCATAATACTATTGTAATATTTTGGATAACCCGCAGCCTGTGATTCTGCTAAATCCCAATACGGAATGCCGGTCACCCAGGCCGTACCTGATTTTTCAGCCTGTACTTTCATGGCTTCCAGAAAGGCTTCAATATCAGTCTGGAACATGGGAATCGAAGATTCCGGCCAGACGATCAGATCGCGGCCCCATTCAGTTTTACTCAAATTGGCATAAATCAATAAGGTCTTCACCTGATATTCAGTCAGCCATTTCAAGTCTTGCGGAATATTACCCTGAATCAGAGAAACCGTTAAAGGCTTCTGATTTTTTTGCTCAACAAACGTCAGTTGTGCTGCACCCCAGGCACCGAGTAATAAAACTGCCGAAGGAATGGCCCAGAACAGGCGTCTATTTAGAATTTCAACCAGCGCACAGGCCAGAATGATCACCACGAAAGATACGCCAAACACCCCGAATAAGGGCGCATAAGCATCTAGGTAGCGTTCGGTAAAGGCATAGCCGGCGAATAGCCATGGGAATCCGGTAAAGACCCAGGTCTTGGACCATTCAAACAGCACCCACAGCGGGGCAAAGGTTAAAGGAGTTTCCGGGAAAAAGCGGCGATAGACAAACGTTTGAACGGCACTAAACAGACCCATCACCAGTGCCATAATCAGGATCATTACAACGCTGAGAAATGCACTGGTATCGCCATAGACATGAATCGAGGTATAGAGCCAGAATGCGCCGACAAACCACAAGCCGATCCCATAAGCCCAGCCAATGCCAAAAGCCTGTTTTGCTGTACGTCCGCGCAGGCAGGCATAGAGCAGTGCTGGAGACAGAATGGCCAGCCACCAGTAATGATAGGGGGCTAGTGCCAAACTAAAGATGGCACCTGCGAATAAGGCAATTAAAACAGGATAGATCAGCGGCAACGGTTTTTGCTGTTGATTAGAACTCAACAGCTTATCAAAATACGCTCTCATTGGCGCACGGCTCGAATTAGGTGAATCGAGCGTGAATCTGCCTCAAGAATGGTAAATTGCCAGTTTTCCAGTTCAATGGTCTGACCTTCAAGATCACTTACCAGACCAATTTCCTGTAATAACAAGCCACCCATGGTTTCCACTTCATCATCAGGGAAAGTCGCATCCAGCATATTATTGAAATACTCAATTGGGGTCAGCGCTTGTACCACCCAGGTATTGGCCGTAGTCGGATCATTGTCCGGAACAATGTAGTATGCTTCTTCATCAGCATTGTCATGTTCATCTTCAATTTCACCGACAATTTCTTCCAGAATATCTTCCAGCGTCACCAGACCCGAAGTCGTACCGTATTCATCAATCACCACCGCAATATGCGTCTGGGTATTCTTCAACATGCGCAAAACCTGATCGGAGCGGGCGCTTTCTGGAACAAACAAAGGCTGACGCATAAGCGCGCGAATATCGACTTTGGCCGTCGGTTCAGTTAGAAAAGGCAATAAATCCTTTGCCAACAGAATGCCGACTACATTATCGGTCTGATCGGAAGAAAATACCGGAAAACGTGAATGCGCAGATTCGACCAGCACATGCAGGATATCCAGCAGTTGGTCATCTTCCTGTAAGCTGATCATGGACGTGCGAGGCGTCATGACTTCACGAATTTTGGTTGCCGGGAGGTCAAGAACGCCCTCAAGCATGGCAACAGTATCGGGTTCTAAAAATCGACGTGAATCTTGTACTAATTTTAGCAGTTCGTCGCGAGTTTCGGGTGCAGTTCCCAGCCATTTGCGTAAGCCGCGCATACCCCACGACGGGCCTGATTCCTCGTGCATGATTTTTCCTGAAGACTCTTAATATCTAAAAAAACGTGGTTTTATCATACCGCAGAAAATACGCTTGTCTATTGTAAATATGATGCAGAGTCTTGATCATACGAGTCAGGCCTAATTTTGGAACTGGCCACGTATGCAAAGCAGCAATGTAATCGCAGCTTTATGCTAAAATATGGCGGTCTTTCCATCCTGAGTCTATCGATGTCCCCAACTGAAATTATTCCAAGTCTGCAATTGAATACCCGAGGTTTACGTTGTCCTGAGCCAGTGATGATGTTGCATCAGGCGATCCGTAAATCTAAGGCAGGTGATGTGGTTGAGGTGTTTGCCACGGATAATTCAACGTCGTGGGATATTCCAAAATTCTGTATGCATTTGGGGCATGAGTTGCTATTGCAGGAAGAACGTCTGGATGAAAATGGTAATAAAGAATTTCATTATTTAGTGAAGAAAGGCTAATAAATGAAAAAAATGCATAACTTTAAAGTTATGCATCTTAGTTTAATTAAAAAAATAAAGTATGGTAAATGCTATAATTTTGAAAAGTTGAAAATTATTAATAATGGAAAAATTAAAATACTTAATAGGAATATTTTTCCTTTTACTTGTTAATGTTACTGCCCGAGCTGAAGAAGTTTATGCAGTATCTGAGAATATTCGAGATTTAGATAATATAGAAAATCGTATTTTTAGAGATATAGATTTAATGATTTTTTTGCCCTCTGAAAATGAATGGAAAGCTCTACAAGGAATTGAATATTTATATTGCTCTGTAGTGGCTGATATTTTAGATGATAGAGACAATGCTAAGATTTTTTATAAAGATGGAATGGATTTTTTAGATTTTCATGCTAAAGAATTTGTAAGTGATAAATCTTCAATCAAACGTTCGATGATTTTAGAGAGAGTTGATCATATAGCATCGAAGTATTATTTTTTTGATCAAAAAGAGACTTTTAAAGGAGCACTTTTTGCGACTTTATTTAATAATATTGAAGATACATATGTATCAGTTGGACCTACTAGACACTTAGTAGCTTTAAAATTTAGGTCTTCGTATGAAAGACATTGTAAAAAATAAACCCGCTTTAAAGCGGGTTTATTTTTATCTCATATGAGAGATTACATATTTGGATAGTTCGGACCACCGCCACCTTCCGGTGTCACCCAGGTGATGTTCTGGGAAGGGTCCTTAATGTCACAGGTCTTGCAGTGCACACAGTTGGCTGCATTGATCTGGAAGCGTTTCGAACCGTCATTATTTTCCATGATTTCATAAACACCTGCCGGGCAGTAACGCTGTGCAGGCTCATCCCATTTCGGCAGGTTCACTTCCACCGGAATTGAAGCATCGGTGAGTTTCAGATGCGCTGGCTGGTTTTCTTCATGCACGGTATTCGATACAAACACTGAAGACAGACGGTCAAAGGTCAGCTTGCCATCCGGTTTTGGATAGTTTGGCTTGAAGCTTTCAGCTGCCTGGGTTTTTAGTGCAGCATGGTCTTGAACCAGATCGTGCAGGGTAAATGGCACTTTAAACACGTTCTGGTCGATAAAGTTAAAGGCACCCCCGATCCATTGACCGAACTTGTGCATTGCCGGGCCAAAGTTACGCGAGTTATACAGCTCTTCTTTCAGCCAGCTGTTGTTAAACTTGTCGGTATAAGCAGTCAGTTCTTTGACAAAGAAATCTTCGCCTTCCACTACACGCGCCACCGCCAGATCACCGCCTTTTTCTACACCAGCAGCAATCGCTTCAAACACCGCTTCACCGCAGAGCATGCCGGATTTCATCGCAGTATGTGAACCCTTGATCTTGGCAAAGTTCAGGAAGCCGGCATCATCACCAATCAAAGAACCACCCGGGAAGGTGAATTTTGGTAATGAGTTAAAACCACCTTTGGTCACAGCACGCGCACCATAAGAAATACGCTTACCACCTTCCAGATACTGCTTGATCAATGGATGGGTTTTCCAGCGCTGCATTTCCATGAAGGGATACATATGCGGGTTGGTGTAAGACAGATCTACGATCATGCCCAGAGTCACCTGGTTATTCTCAGCATGGTATAACCACCAGCCACCTGAAGAACCGGTTTCAGAAAGCGGCCAGCCGGCACCGTGCATCACCAGACCCGGTTTATGCTTGGCAGGATCGATTTCCCAAAGCTCTTTAATGCCGATACCGTAGTGTTGCGGATCAGCGTCCTTGTCCAGGTTGAACTTCTGGATCAGACGTTTACCTAAGTGACCACGACAGCCTTCAGCGAAAATTGTGTATTTGGCATGCAGTTCATAACCCGGGGTAAAGTTATGCGTTGGTTCGCCATCTTTACCAATACCCATATCACCGGTTTGGATGCCTTTGACTGTACCATCGGCATGATACAGAATTTCAGACGCGGCAAAGCCCGGAAAGATCGACACTTCCAGTTCTTCGGCTTTCTGGCCTAACCAGCGCACCACATTGCCCAGTGAAATGACATAGTTGCCATCGTTATGCATGGTTTTAGGCACCATCCAGTGCGGTGCTTCCTGTGATTTTTCATCTGAAAGCAGGAAGAAGGTTTTATCTTCAGTCACCGGGACATTCAGCGGGGCACCCTGTTCTTTCCAGTCCGGGAACAGCTCGTTCATGGCACGCGGTTCAAGCACAGCACCAGACAGAATATGCGCACCGACTTCGGAGCCTTTTTCTACGACACAAACGGACAAATCGTTTAAGTTGTTTTCAATTGCAAGTTGACGGATTTTGATCGCAGCAGAAAGACCCGCAGGGCCTGCGCCTACGATGACGACGTCAAACTCCATCGATTCACGTTCGATGTGTTCCATGTAGGACTCCTCATATTACTATTCGGTGGCAACCATAATCATATGATTGGGTGCTGCCATAAGTGTTCTTGGTTCCTAGACACAAAAATGCTGGTGTCTTTGATAATCTGGGCTAGTATAGTTTTAAAGCCGGTTTTAGCCAATTGGCTGAAACATATTATTTTTCCGTCATTAAGGTCTTCTTTTATGGATAAGCCAGTACCCAGCACAAATCCGACGAAAAAAGTAACTTATCCCGATGATAAAAATTTAATGGATATCGCACAATACTTAAAAGATGCACAGGGCAGTCACAAAAGGTCAATACCCCCTTTGGAGCAATGGCAGCCAAAGCATTGTGGCACAATGGATCTCAAGGTTTTAGCCAACGGCGAATGGTGGCACGAAGGTCAATTGATCAAGCGTCAGCCGATGATTGACCTGTTTGCAACGGTGCTCTGGAAAGAAAACGATAAATTCTATCTAAAAACACCAGTAGAAATGATTGAAATCGAAGTTGAAGATGAACCTTTATTTGTCAATCAGGTCGATCAGGTTGAGATCAATGGAGTGACTTATCTGCAACTGGGCACAACCACGCAAGACCTGATTATTGTCGATGCTGAACATCCAATCTTTATGCGTGAATACAAAGGTGAGTTGCGGCCTTATGTGCATGTGCGTTTTGGGATTAATGCCCTGATTCAGCGTGCGGCATTTTTACATCTGGTCGAGATGGGAGAGCTTGATGAAAATCCGGCAGGCGAAACCGTTTTAAGTTTGAAAAGTGGTGATTTAGACTTGCATTTGAGCACCTGAGGTTTAAGCTTGATCGCTAGAAATTTCAAACAAGCTACCTGCAACGTTATGAGCGCTATTCAACCAATTTCCCAGTTATTAGACCCGATGCCCAATGCCACGGCAGATGCGCCTATTGGCATTTTTGACTCAGGCGTAGGCGGCTTGTCAGTCGCCCTGGAAATTGCCCGCCATTTGCCTAATGAACGCTTTGTCTATTATGCGGATACTGCGCATGTGCCTTATGGCCCGAGAGATGATCAGGAAATTCGTGCCTTGACGGCTCAGGCGATTGAATGGCTTTATCGTCAAGGTTGTAAAGTTGCGGTGGTGGCTTGTAATACCGCTTCCGCTTTTAGTCTGGATTATTTGCGTGACTATTATGGTGAAAACTTTCCGATTATCGGTTTAGTACCCGCGCTTAAACCGGCGGTTCTGAATACCCAGTCGAAAACGGTGGCGGTATTGGCCACGCCCGCGACCTTCCGCGGCCAGCTGATTAAAGATGTCATTTCCCGTTTTGCTGAACCGGCTCAAGTCACAGTCCTGCCTGTGACCAGTCTGGATCTGGTGCCTTTTGTTGAGGCTGGAGAGCAGATGAGTGCAGCCTGTTTGCAGACATTAAAAGAGATTTTACAACCAGTTGTAGATCAGGGCGCTGATTATTTAGTATTAGGATGTACACATTACCCCTTCCTAAAATCGTCAATTCAGTATATTTTTGGTCAAAAGCTGACATTAATTGACTCAGGATTCGCGGTTGCAAGACAAACGGCCCGAATTTTAATTAAAAATGGGTTATTATTTGAGCATGAGTCTAAAGAAAGCGTGAAAATTGAATTGGTGGTGAGTGGGCAGAATGCTGAACAGCTCCGACCGATTTTGCAGCACCTGATTCCGGCCGATTTAAAATGGCAGGTCAGTAATATGAGTGCAGTTTAAAACTCATTTTTATAATTTAAAAAGAAAGATATTTTGATTCTGGGGTGGCCATATTGGGTAAAGAAGCATGTGATGATGCATTTTTTACGCAAATGTACAGGAGAAGAGGATAGCCCATGCTGGATAAACGGTACCAAGTGTTCATCTCAACCTCGGGGGCAGAAATGCAACCGGAGCGTATCATTCTGTCTCAAACACTGGTAGGAATGGGGTTTTTCTCGTGGGGACTGGAACAGCGTACACCGCTGAATACTGCATTTGCACGCCGCCAGATTGATGACTGTGATTATGTCGTGATTCTGCTGGGAAGCCAGTATGGGGAGCAGTCGGTATCGGGTGTCGGCTATATGCATCTCGAATATATTTATGCAGTGACCAAGCAAAAACCGATTATTGTGTTTATGCATGATGATCCGGCATCACGTGAAAGTGCATTGCATGATGCCAAACCGGAATTACAGGAAAAATTCAAGGAATTCCGTCAACTGTTACAGCAGGAAGTCGATCAGGTTTTTACTTACCGCAGCCTGCGCGATCTGGAAATGGCAGTGCGTTTTAACATGCCACAAATGCTGGAGCGCTATCCGGTGACCGGCTGGGTGCGTCCGCAAAACACCCAGGCGCTGCATGACGAGATTGATCAGCTGAAAGCTAAAGTGGCGCAACTGGAACGCGATGGCGGAACTGCAGAAGTCGATCCATTCCTGAGCCTGCCCAAAGTGGCGATGCATGAAATTTTTTCTTTTGAATACCGGATGCATGCTTATCAGGATGGTAATTTTAAAGAAATCAAAGTCCATAAAAAACTGACTTGGGCACAATTGTTGGCGTTATTGGGTTCAACTTTTGTCAATCCGACCCCTGAAGAGTTTTTCTCGAAGCGCATGAATGAATATCTGAATGAAACCGGTCTGCAGGATGCACGGGTGCAGATGCCGCGTGCGCATGCTGTCGCGCGTGCCCAGATGAATATTCGTGCCTTGCATAGTTTAAAAATTCAAATGCGCCAGAATGACTGGATTGTGCCATCCGGTCGTGATGACCGACAGCGCATGCTGTGGCAGATCACGCCAAAAGCGCAAAAGTTGCTGGACAGCAGCTTGCTGGATTTAGATCGCACTTTTCAATATAAGTCAGCGTATTAATCCATAGAGAGAATAAATAAAAAGCTGTTAAAGTACAGGGGTTGATATCCTGACGGACGAACTGAATGTATTCTCCTGCTAAAGCGAAAGTGACGATTATATTGGCAAACTTGGGCACACCAGATGAGCCTACGATTCCAGCGGTACGCCGTTTCCTCAAGCAGTTTTTATCTGATCAGCGTGTGATTGAAATTCCCAAACCGATCTGGCAAATCATTCTGCGCTTATTCATTTTGCCTTTCCGTCCAAAGCGGGTATCACAGGCCTATGCGCAAGTATGGGGACAGGATTCGCCGATGCGTGAAATTCTGTTTGAGCAGGTCGCAGCAGTCAAGACGCATCTCACCCAGCTTTATCCGCAGTTTGAACTGAATGTGGTACCTGCAATGACCTACGGCAATCCGAATATTCAGGATGTCTTGGCACAGGTCTCAGCGCAGCCACAGGAACACATGATTCTATTTCCCTTGTTTCCACAATATTCTGCCACTTCGACCGCACCTCTATACGATGCAGTGGCGAAATGGGTGGTGAAACAGCGCAATTTACCCGGTTTGACAGTGATCCGGGATTATTATCAACATCCTTTATTTATCCAGTCGCTGGCTCAAAGTGTACGTGATTATCAGACAATTCATGGTCAACCAGAGAAATTGTTGATGTCTTTCCACGGCATTCCACAGCCATATGCCGATAAAGGCGATCCTTATGCCGACCGTTGTCGCATCACGGGTAAATTGGTGGCGGAAGTACTAGGTTTAAATGAAGATCAATACGCGATCAGCTTCCAGTCGCGGTTTGGTAAACAGGAGTGGATCAAGCCCTATACCGATGTTTTACTTGAAGATTGGGCGAAGCAGGGGGTGAAATCCATTCAGGTGATGAGTCCTGCATTTTCTGCGGACTGTCTGGAAACGCTTGAAGAGCTGGCAATCGAAAATGCCGAGACTTTTAAAGCAATAGGCGGAGAAAGCTATAGCTATATTCCGGCATTAAATAGCCGTGAAGATCATTTGCGATTGCTCAACAGTCTACTACAGGCTAATCTGGATGCATTGACACAGATACTTGCCCATTAACTTGCCCGAGGTTTTTCACCCCATGTTACAAGTCAAAATTGTTCCAGTTACTGCATTTCAGCAAAACTGTTCCATCGTTTGGGATGCGGACACTAAAGAAGCCATTTTGATTGATGCAGGGGGCGAACCTGAAAAACTGAAAGCTGAAGTTGAAGCGCTGGGTTTAACGGTTAAAGCCTTGTGGCTCACTCATGGCCATCTGGATCATGCGGGTGCGGTGGGTGCATTAAAAAAGGCTTGGAATGTACCGGTGATTGGACCACATAAAGAAGATGCCTTCTGGCTCGACATGATTCAGGAAGTGTCTGCACGTTATGGCTTCCCGATTCCGGAAAAAGTCGAAGTGACCCAGTGGCTGGAAGGTGGTGAAGTACTCAAACTCGGCAATGAAGAGTTCGAAGTGCGTTTTGCTCCAGGCCATACGCCAGGTCACGTGATGTTCTATAACAAAAATTATGCCTTGTTATGGACAGGTGATGTATTGTTCAAAGGCTCGATTGGCCGCACTGATTTCCCGCGTGGCAATCATCAACAGCTCTTAGATTCAATTCAGCGTGAATGTTTCAGCCTGCCAGATGAAACCCAATTTATTTCAGGACATGGACCGGTCAGCACCATTGGTTTTGAAAAGCAGCATAATCCTTTTGTTGCAAGCCAAGCGGGTTAAAAGCGTAAATAAAAGACCAACATAGTTTGGTCTTTTATCTTTATTCTGAAAAGGGATTATTGCGAAGTTGTCGCGTTTGCATGTGTATGAGCCAAGCGGCAAAAGCAAAAAGCACACCCAATACAATAAATAAACTATCTTGTTGGAAAATGCCGACTCCCAACGAAAGAAGTGCGAGTAGACCAACCCCAATTAATATGACTCTTAAAATAATATAACCCATATTATTGCTCTAAAAATAATGTGAAAATTTAGAGTAGAACAATAATACTAAGGCTTTATGAAAGATGTTAATTCGTGTTGCTTTATCTAAGTAATTTTATAAAATTCATATGATTTATTTACTTAATTTCGACAAGATTGTACTTTCGGACATAAGTCTCGACAGGTAAGACATTTTATTCTTCGCTGTTGTCGGCTTGTGGTGCATCCTGGGTAGGCAAACTATATTCCTCATTGGCCCAGGCACCCAGATCAATCATCTTGCAACGTTCTGAACAAAAAGGACGGTAATCATTATCTTCCCAAGTGGCCAGCTTGCCACAGCGTGGACAGTTTAAAGTGGTAGGCATGGGACGACTCCAAAGAAAAATAAAGGTTCGATTAGGCAAATATAGCCGCACTTGTTAGACTTATGCGGTTTTTATTAGTTTGATCTGATTATGCCGATTCGTCAATTTCAAGCACAGCGTATGCATGCGCCCCGTGATTTTCAAAGCATCAGTCCTGAACCGGTCTGCGTCGAAGTGGGAGCGGGTAAAGGTAAACATGCCTTGTTATTCAGCAAGAACAATCCCGACACTCAACTGATTGCGATTGAACGTACCCGGGAAAAATTTCTGGCGATGCAAAAACAGCATGCTGTTGAAGGTCAAACCAATTTACAGACCGTTCATGCCGATGCTTTACCGTGGATCGTGCATGCACTGTATCCGGAGCAGGTAGAACAATTCTTTATTTTATATCCAAATCCTGAGCCGCATAATCCGGCGCAGCGCTGGGTCAATATGCCATTTTTTGAGTTCCTGCTTTCCCGCCTGAAAACCGGTGGAACGATTACGCTGGCCAGTAATATTCCTGCCTATATCGAAGAAGCAGAAATACAAGTGCGAGAGCTCTGGAAGCTACCTTTTGTCAAAGAAGTGATTGCTGCAGATTCGGCGCGTACCCATTTTGAAATTAAATATCTGGAGCGCGGTGAACTATGCCAGCAACTGATCATCAGCAAGCCTGAAATTTATGTGACACGTTTTGATGATTTCCAGCCTTTGCAAGGGCAGAATGCCACCGTCTCGGAATAATCAGATGAGCAAACGCATTGCTATTGTGGGCGCAGGCCCCGCAGGCTTAATGGCAGCAGAAGTGCTCAGTCAGTTTGATTATGAGCTGCATGTTTATGAGCAAAAACCGTCTGCTGCGCGTAAATTCCTGATGGCAGGCAAAACCGGTCTGAATATTTCCCATGCCGAGCCTGTGCCACAGTTTGTACAACGTTATGATCAGGTGGAGTGGTTGTCTCCCTGGATCAAACGCTGGGATGCGCTCTGGATTCAAGACTGGATGAAACAGCTCGGTATTGAACCTTATATCGGTTCGTCTGGCCGGGTATTTCCCACAGAGATGAAAGCTGCGCCCTTACTGCGTGCCTGGCTCAAACGTTTAGCCAGTGATGGCGTTCAGTTTCATTACCGGCATAAAGTCAGCCAGTTGCAGCAGCAACAGCTTGAGCTGCATGATCTGAAAAATAATGAACATCGCACTGAATATTTTGATGCCATTATTCTGGCTTGTGGTGCAGTGTCCTGGTCAGCATTGGGTAGTGATGGGGCATGGCAAGCCTGGCTGAAACCGGATGAAATTGAGCCATTTCAGGCCAGTAATGCTGGAGTGGAATATCCTTGGTCTCGGTTTATGCAGCCAGTTTTTGGTCAACCTTTAAAGCGTGTCGAGGCATGGGTTGGGCAAGGTGAAAAAACCATTGGCGATATCGTGATCAGTCATTATGGTCTGGAAAGTGGTCTGATCTATAAGCAGGGTCGTGGCTTACGCGAGCAACTAAAACAGGGGCAGCCTATGCAGCTGCATCTGGACCTATTCCCAAATCAAAGCATCGAACAGCTTGCACAAAAATTACAGCCAAGTAAGAAGCAGTCTTTAAGTAATGTCTGGCGTAAAGCCGGATTGGACGGTGCCAAGGCAGCTCTAGTACGGGAGCTGGTGGCCAAAGCATTATGGCAAGACGCTCATGAATTAGCCAAAAAAATTAAACATTTGACTATTCCACTCACAGGTTTCCGCCCGATTGAAGAGGCGATTAGCTGTGCAGGTGGTGTCAAGCGTGAAGTGTTGTCAGAACAGCTACAATTGAAATCTAACCCGCATGTATTTCTTTGCGGAGAAATGCTGGACTGGGATGCACCGACAGGCGGCTATCTGCTGACCGCCTGTTTTGCCACAGGGCGTGCAGCGGGTGAAGGCGTGCATCAGTTTCTGACAGCAGATTAAGTCATTTCTGGCGCTTCTGCTGAGATTCAGGCTCAGCAGAACAGGTCTTGCTCATCCACGCTGTTTTCAAACTGCCAGTTCAGCTTAGATTATTTTTGTATTTGATCTAAGCTGTGTGCCAATCTAGCCTCCTAGACTATTCCTTCACTTGCCGGGAAGCGGGTTCTTTCTTGGCGAGATCTGGATATTGCGAACGCCAGCGTTCCAGCTGTTCTTGGGCGTGTAGATATTTCCCTAGACCTTTGACATTCTCACTGGCTTCATTCACGGGCGCAGCTTGAGTCTTGGGAGTATTGAGTAATTTGTCCTGATGTTCCCAGTACTGATACATCAAGCCCTGAATATAGCGGCCCTGTTCGGTTTTCAGTTCTAAAGCCTTTAACATATTCAATGCTGACTGGACATGATCACGCTGACGTTGCTGGACAAATTCTTCTGTCATATTTTCATCATCGCGCATGCTGTTCAATTCTTTTTCCAGGTCACTACTCATTTCCTGAAAGCGCTGTTCATAATCTGTCAATGCGGCAATATCATGCGGATCATCAGCAGTTTTAGGGAAGTCTTTCAGCGGCTCAGTTTTCAGTTCCTGCATGACTTGATCTGAAGCTGTATTATCTGTTATCGCTTCAGTCGGAGTTTCGGTCGTTTTCTGGTCACATGCCATCAGCAGCATGGCCGCAGCGAACAACAGCGTTCGTGTCATTCCTGGTATTTTATGCATGATCGCCTCCTGTTTTTAATTACTTTTCTTGAACACATAAATATGGGTGACATAAGGAAAATCGATCATTTCCTCTGCGCTTTTGGCTGTATATTGCTGGATGATCTGTTCAAATTGTTGTTTTAACTGTGCTTGTTGCTGTACCGGCATGGCTGCAATAAAACTGGTCGAGAGCAGCCGTTTCGATACCACCTGCTCGACACTGCCATGCTGTTGTTGGGTCATTGTGGTTTCTGCATAAGGCTGAAATAGCGTTTGCTGTGCAAAGACCTTGCGCCAGGCGCCACTATGATAGCGTGGCGTATCGCCTTCCAAGGGGGCAATACAATCGGCCAAGGCCTGAACCCAGTCTGCCCGAGTATCGCGCTGATTCCAGATTAACACCAGATAACCCTGCGGTTTGAGTACCCGGTCTAATTCTTGTAAGGTAGCAGAATCGGCAAACCAGTGAAATGACTGTGCACAAAATACCGCATTCAGGCTATGATCGGGCAAGGGAAGTTGATGGCTAACGCCTTCAAGAGCATGAATGTCCGGATGCGCCTGTTTTAATTGAGCCAGCATTTCCGGGACAGGATCAATTGCGATAATGTGCTTACTGAGCGGGCGTAAATAGGGGATAAACTTGCCGGTGCCGCTGCCCAAATCCAGAAGATGCGCATCTACAGGCAAAGCCAGCGTTTCACTCAGCCATTGGCTGATTTCTGCCGGATAATCGGGACGCACTTGCTGATAGAGCTCAGCCGACGCACTAAAACCCCGTTTTGCTGCAGGATGTAATGATTGTGTCATATTTTGCGCTTTTTAATCTTTTTGATCGATATAAAATAGCATATTCACTTTTTTGACAGCGTTCATTGACTGAATTGTTGTGGAAGGGTTCGATTTACCAGCACGGGAAAGTTATGGACAAGCAGATTGTTTTTGAAGATGAACATATACGCGCGATTTTTATGCCGGGATCTTCTTCAGAACTAATTTTTTCATTTGGCGATTTGATTACCCGTGCCAAGGGCCTCAACATCAATGCAGAAAAGTCACTGGCGAAATTCGAGTTTAATGTGCTTGGCATTATGCCCAAGCATAAATCCTGGTTTCCGCAAGGTTCCATGTGGAACATGTTGCAAGCCATCGCAGATCTGATTGAGCCGTTTCAGCAGCGTATTGCCTATGGCGGTTCGATGGGCGGCTATGCTGCGATCAAGTATTCCCGTGCCTTGGGCGTACAACGGGTGGTGGCGATGGTGCCGCAATACTCGATCGATCCGGAAGATGTACATGATGCCCGTTATAACATGTTCTATCAGCCAGAGCTGAATACAAATATGCGGGTTGCAGCCGAAGATATCGACCCTGCGTGTGAATATATTATTGTCTATGATCCTTACTGTGCCGAAGATCGTGCCCATTATCTGAAATTAGAGGCGCTGATTCCGCATCATCATGTGCTGCATTTACCTTTTACCGGACATGATGCGATCGCAGTTTTGGCCAGTTCCGAATTGCTCTATGACTTTTTGGTGCATGAATATGAGCCAAGCTATTTCTATCAGAAAATGCGCCGGGTCAAGAAAAACAGCAAGTTCTATTATCGCAAGGTGATTGAAAATGTCTTGCCACGACACCGCATGGCTTTGGGACACATTCTGAAAAATAACGATCTGCAACTGGATAACCAGTTTTTTGATGCCAGCCAGAAACAGGTGATTTTGCGGGAACTGTTACGCAATAAACAGGTTGATCAGCATGACCTGCTCAAACTGGGCATTCATGTGAATTTGCCGCAGGAAAATCGTCAGTTGCTGTTGGACCAGTATGGGCATGGTCTGGTATTTAATGTCATCAGCCATAAAATCGAAAGTTATGCAGAAGGTGCAATTGCCCTGAACCATAAATTCCTGATTCCAATTTATGCCAAAGGTAATGGTTTATTGAGTATTAACCTGAATGATGAACGTTATCTGGTGGTGATGAATGACCGGCATATCATGAAGCTGATCAAGGAACAGGATGAACTCAGTCTGGGCATGCACCCGATTTTAATGAAGCGCTATAGTGATTTTTATATGTTTAGCTATAAGCAGCTGAATCTGAGTACCAATGAATATGGTGCTGCTGCTTTTATCGACGATAGTGACAAAAATACGCAGTTTGTGACGCACAGTGAGACAAATTAACTGAAAATTTTAATAAAAAACAATTACTTGACTTGTTATGGGCTTGGCATAATATAGAGATAAGCGGTATAAATAATAAACCAATTATATCGTTCCCGATGGTTGAAACGAAGAAGGGGATCTCTATGATGCAAGCGACTCGGATGATGCAAGTATGTTTTATCTTCGGTTTGGTTCTACCCAATCTGGCGCATGCAGAAACTGTGCATCCTGCAGTGATTATGGTCAGTGCATCCGTCATTTTTATGATTATTCTATCCGTGTATGTGGTGTATCGAATCCGCAAGTCATTACGTAACTATATGGATAAACCGCTGGATTAATTGTTCCAGTGGAAACAGGTTGAAAAGCCTTAATGACTTGTTTTAAATGACACACATAAATTGTCAAACAGGATTGAGGGAACAGCCATGAAAGCCGTTTATTTAGACTATGCTTCTTTAGACCAGCAGGATTTGGACTTTCAGGCACTGCATGCCGCATTTGATCCACTTGTTTTGTATCCGGCGACCTCGGCTGCCGAGATTGTATCCCGTGTAGCTGATGTCGATGTCATCATAACCAATAAAGTCGTGATCGATGCAGCTACCATTCAACAATGCCCTGAGCTTAAACTCATTTTAATCTCTGCAACCGGTACCAATAATGTCGACCTTACGGCGGCCAAAGCACGTGGGATCGTGGTGTGTAACTGTCAGGCCTATGGTACTTCGGCAGTCGCGCAGCATACGATCATGTTGATGCTCAATCTGGCGACTTCATTCTTGTCGTACCAACGTGTATTAGAACAAGGCGAATGGCAAAAAGCCAGCCAGTTCTGTTTGCTGGATGCGCCGATTGTCGAGCTGGCCGGAAAAACACTAGGCATTGTCGGTTATGGCGAATTGGGTCATGCGGTGGCGAAACTGGCCGAAGCCTTTGGCATGAAAGTTCTCATTGCTGTGCTGCCAAACCGTCCGGCGGATGCATCGCGTGTGCCATTTGCCGAGCTGCTTGCTCAAGTCGATTTTCTCAGTCTGCATTGTCCACTCACTGAGGATACCCGACATTTAATCAGTCATGCTGAACTGGATGCAATGAAAAGCAGTGCATTTTTAATTAACTGTGCGCGTGGTGGTATTGTCGATGAAGCTGCTTTGGCTGAGGCTCTGCGTGCATGCAAGATTGCCGGTGCTGCGACGGATGTTCTAACGGTAGAGCCACCGAAACAGGGTAATGTGCTACTCGATCCTACAATTCCGAACCTGATTGTGACACCACATAATGCCTGGGGCAGTGTCGATGCAAGACAACGCATTGTGGATCAGATGGTGGAAAATGTAGAAGCATTTAAACAAGGTCAGCCGATCCGACAGGTCAATTCATAGACCGCGTTGATACAAGGTAATAGTTTTATTTTCTAAAAATAAAAAAGCCCATTACGGGCTTTTTTTATAAATCGGTTACCGCATAACTGGTGGCTGAACCTGAACCAGATTGAGGCTGCATTTTTGGGGTGGTTGTTTGCTGTGGGGCAGCAGAGGGCTCACTTAAAGGCTGCTGAACAATAGCCGCCTGCTGTGAATTGCCACGCCAGACTTCTTTGGTCTGCTGGATTTTCTGACCGGTTTGCTGGGCTGCCTGAGTTGCACCCTGATCTACTTTTTGCAGTGTTTCCGAGGTTGCAGATTTGGTATTGCTCCAGGCCCGGTCTACCCCCGGCTTGATTTTGGCAATGCCTTTTTCCGTTGCTTCACCGACTTTCTCGGCGGTATTAATCACGCCTTCTTGTGCTTTATAGGCAAACACATGCAGCAAGTTCGGATTTTCACCATAGGGTTTAACCGGTTTGGCAGACTGAGTCGTGGTTTGTGCGAATGCTGGAACAGAAAGCATTAAAGCTGTCGTTAAAATAATTGGGGTTTTGATATTCATTATGGATCGACCTCGAATTCGTCTAAGTGCGGTCTGAGTTTGTTTTTCAGTGTAACGGATAATTGGTCAAAAACAATGAATATCCTGTGAAGAGTGCAGAGCTTTCAGGTTGATCTGTGCCGAAATATTGTAATTTTTAAAGAAAGGGCAGTAGAAATTAGCCCAAGTGTCGAATTGATTTTTAGCAAAATAAAAGCCCTGTTCTTAGACTAGAAACAAGGCGATCTTTTTAATCACATTGTGTCAGGGCATCTTTGGCGAAATGTTCGCGTAAGCTGACAAAGTTCTTCTGTACCCCTGCATCGTGCAGGTCAAATTTTTGTGCAGTGCTAGTACCGTCGCGCTGGAAAGTCGCTGAGCCGGCATCGATTAGAGTCATACCTTTAAATGACCATTGTTCAATGACACGGTTATTGCCAATATCACCGGTGAATTCAATCACGCATTTGTCGAGGAATTTGGTCAGTTTTGCCTTGTTGTTGGTGGTAGCTGGAACAACTTCGAGGTTTTGGACTTCCTGTAAGACGCCAACCTGAAGCTGTGGGATTTTTGGTGCAGATGTACAAGCTGTAACTGCGATACTCGCAAGACCAGTCAGAATGAGTGTTTTAAATTTCATATGATTCTTTCTTGTTGAGTGTTGTTAGGTTGAGTATAGGGAATCGGTTAGAAAATGACTATAGCTCAATGATTAACGATTCCAATCCTGCGTACGAATACGACCAGTTTGATAATAAATTGAGACTAATTCAATAAAATTTTTAAAGTCGGAATTTTCATTTAAAATTCGATTTATTGATTGCCAATCCACTTCTGGTCTCCGGCGAGCAGGAAGCAAAATTTCGCTTTCAGTAGGATTTTCAGGAATTAAAATTATTACACCAATACCATGGAGGGCTGAGAGCATACGAAGTTCTTCTTCAACTTCATTGGTAGAAATTGAGGTCGCAACTAAATATCCTTCATTTGCCCAACTAGAATTACTGAACCGTACCGGGTTTGTCGGAGACTTTTTTATTTAAGTTAGGCCACCTGACCTAACGGGTTAATCTTATCATAGTACATTGCTTCAAACTCAAAAGGCGATACATAACCCAGTGCACTGTGTACACGCTTTTTATTGAACCAATCTACCCAGTTTAGTGTCGCAAGTTGTACATCTGCTAAACCTTGCCAATCTGCTTTTAAATATTCAATCACCTCTGTTTTGTATAAGCCATTCACCGTTTCAGCCAGAGCATTATCGTATGAATCACCAGTTGTACCGACTGATGCTCGTAAATTTGCTGCTTCTAAACGATTGGTATAGCGAATAGAAAGATATTGAACACCTCTATCGGAATGATGAATCACATTCTTTGGCATGCCTCGATCGTGCAAGGCTTGCTCTAATGCATCGAGCACCATATCTGTATTCATCCGTGTCGATACTTTCCATCCAACAATTGCTCGTGAGAACACATCAATAATAAAGGCGGTATAGACCCAGCCTGAATGAGTTTGAATATACGTAAAGTCACTCACCCACAGTTGGTCAGGATGATCAGCATTAAAATTACGTTTCACTAAATCATCTGCTCTTTTTTGATCATCTCGGCTACGGGTGGTTTGTTTATTCTTACCACGCCAAACACCTTGTATACCTAGCTTCTGCATCAATCGAGCAACTGTACAACGTGCAATAATATAGCCTTCACGTTTCAATTGTTGCCAGACCTTACGCACACCATATCGACCTGAACTTTCTTTCCAAATTCGTTTAATTTGTTCAGCATGATGCTCATCATGTAGATCTCGTTTCGCTCGATGTTCTGGATTGTCCGCGAGATCTAAAGTTCGGTAATAGGTTGAAGCTGCGATCGGTAAAATCCTACAAATCGCATCAACACCATATCGATCTTTATTGTTATGGATGAAATCCACCATTATTTGTGTGGGCGGTCGAGCTCCGCCTGGGCGAAAAAAGCGGCTGCTTTACGTAGAATTTCATTGGCACGCTTTAATTCTTTAATTTCACGTTCCATTTGCTTCATTTTTTCTTGATCAGATATCTGTTGTACTTTAATAGGATTTTGCTGATCTAAATGCTTTTGATGCCAGGCACGAAGTGTTTCAGGAGTACAACCAATCTTAGGCGCAATTGCTGTGATTGCAGCCCAAGTAGAAGGATAATCTTTTTCAGATTCAATTAGTAATTGAACCGCTTTTTCTCTGATTTCAGGGGTATATTTTAATTTTGTCATCGGGGTAGTCTCTCAGAATATTGACTCTCCGACAAACCCGGTACGGTTCAAGGATTATTTTGAATTAAGTCTGGGAAAATACTATATAACTCTCGAATAACTTATTGTTTAAAAGCACTTTCATTGTTTTCAAATTTAATATTATTTCTTTTCTCAATATAGTCTTGAGGATATGTAGCAATTAATTTATCAGCAATAAATCTAGCTGTAAATTTTTGGTTAGGATTAGATTTTAAAAATTCTAATGCTTTTTGTGCTTGTGATAATTTCATATTATTGAGAAAAATAAAAAACCCCACTATTTCTAGCAGGGTTTTAATTTTATTTCAAATGTCTGACTTAGTGCTGTAATACCGAAATATCAGCCACTTTCGTAAACAAGCCTCGAAGCTGCGCAAGCATACGTAAACGGTTTGCTTTCAGGTCAGCATCATCAGCCATCACCATGACGCCGTCAAAGAACGCATCCACTGGCGCACGAAGTGCAGCAAGTGCAGACAACGCAGCAGTATAGTCTTTAGCAGCAAATAACGGCTCAACTTGAGGCGCAATTTTAGCAAGTTCAGCGAACAATGCTTTTTCAGCATCTTCAACCAAGTTTGCTTCAACTACAGCACCTTCAGGAGCAGTTTCTTTTGCCAAAATGTTCGCAACACGCTTGTTTGCAGCAGCAAGCGCAGCCGCTTCAGGCAATGCGCGGAAGTGATTGACCGCATTTACACGCTTGTCAAAATCAAGTGGAGATTTTGGCGACAAGGCTTGAACTGCCTGAATCACGTCTACTGCAACGCCTTGGTCTTCGTATTTCGCACGGTAACGACCTTCAAGGAATGCCACAGCATCCGCCAAAGTCTTGTCGTGATCTTTCAATACATCGCCATAAGCAGCAAGTGCAAGTTTGATCAAATCTTCAATTGAAACATCAAGCTCGTTTTCAGTCACAAGACGCAAAATACCAATTGCAGAACGACGTAGTGCAAATGGGTCTTTAGAACCTGTAGGCGCTTGACCAATACCGAAAATACCTGTGAGCGTATCTAAACGATCCGCAAGAGCAATGGTTGTACCAGTTTTGGTTTTCGGTAAAACGTCACCTGCGAATTTAGGTAAGTATTGCTCACCTAAAGACTCAGCCACTTCCGCATTTTCACCTTCAAGACGTGCGTAGTAAGTCCCTGCAATCCCTTGAAGTTCAGGGAATTCACCCACAAGCTCAGAGGTTAAATCGCATTTTGCAAGAAGTGCCGCTTTTTCAGCATCTTCCGCTTTTGCACCTGTAATAGGCGCAAGCGCAACAGCCAATTTTGCAATACGTTCAGACTTGTTCCAAAGCGTACCAAGCTCTGCTTGGAACACCATGTTCGCAAGTTTTTCTTTACGAGACGCAAGCGGTTGCTTTTGATCTTGCAAGAAGAAGAATTCAGCATCAGACAAACGTGGGCGAACCACTTTTTCGTTACCTTCAATAATTTGTGTCGGGTCTTTCGACTCAATGTTTGACACAGTAATGAAGTACGGTTGAAGTTTATTGTCGCTATTCACCAAACAGAAGTATTTTTGGTTGTCCTGCATCGTCGTAATTAATGCTTCTTGAGGAACAGCAAGGAAGCGTTCTTCAAAGCTTGCACGTAGCGCAACAGGCCATTCAACCAATGCAGTCACTTCGTCACGAAGATCACTTGGTACAATTGCGATGGCATTCACTTCATCCGCCAATGCTTTCACTTGTTGGTCGATGATCGCTTGACGCTCTTCAAAAGAAGCCACAACATGCGCTGCTTTTAACTTCGCAAGGTATTCGTCAGCATGCGCTAAAGTGATCGCTTCAGGCGCGTGGAAACGGTGACCATACGTCACGTTACCCGCTTTATGATCTTGAATGGTTGCATCAATCACATCGTTATCTTTTAACAACACCACCCATTTTACGGGACGTACGAATTCAGTACGGCTTGCCGCAGAACGCATACGTTTTGCAATTGGAAGATTGTCCAAAGCATTTTGTAAAATTTGTGGTAGTAAAACGTCAAGGCTTTGACCTTTCACGTCTTTCAAGAAGCATACTTTTTCAACTTTACCCGCTTGGAAAGTCGAAACTTGGTCAACTGTGATGCCTTGACCACGCATAAAGCCTTCAAGGGCTTTAGTCGGGTTGCCTTCAGCATCAAATGCAGCTTGCTTCGCAGGGCCATCAAAACGTTTTTGTGTATCTGCTTGCGCAGCATCAACGTTGACGATTTTAAGTGCAAGACGACGTGGTGCTGCATAGGCTGCGATTGAATCGAAAGCAAGACCAGCATCTTTTAAGCCTTTTACGGTTTCTGCATGTAAGGCATCACGTAATTTTTTCAGGCTTTTTGGTGGAAGTTCTTCACAACCCAATTCGAACAAAACGGTATGTTTAGACATTATTTGCTCTCCTTGTTTGCTTCTTTCGCTTCTGCTTCAACTTGCGCTTTTAATTGTGCCAACACTTCATCACGTAATGCAGGTTCAGCCATTGGGAAACCAAGTTCCGCACGTGCAGCCACATAACTTTGTGCAATTGAACGTGCCAAGGTACGTACACGTAAAATATAACGTTGACGTTCAGTCACAGAAATCGCGCCACGCGCATCCAATAAGTTGAAGCTGTGTGATGCTTTCACGACTTGCTCATATGCAGGAAGTGGAAGTTTCGCTTCAATTAAGCGCGTTGCCTCAGCTTCGTAAAAATCGAACAATTCAAACATTTTTTCAACGTTGGCATATTCGAAGTTATAGGTCGATTGTTCCACTTCATTTTGATGGAATACATCACCATACGTTACCGTACCGAACTGACCTTTGGTCCAAACCAGATCGTAAACCGAATCTACACCTTGCAGATACATCGCAAGACGTTCAAGACCGTAAGTGATTTCACCAGTCACTGGGTAGCATTCAACACCACCGACTTGCTGGAAGTAGGTGAACTGAGTCACTTCCATACCGTTTAACCAAACTTCCCAACCTAAGCCCCAAGCACCCAGTGTTGGAGATTCCCAGTTGTCTTCTACGAAACGAATGTCGTGTACCAGTGGGTCAATACCAATCGCTTTTAATGAATCAAGATAAAGCTGCTGGATGTTGTCCGGGTTTGGCTTAAGCACCACCTGGAATTGGTAATAATGTTGCAAACGGTTCGGGTTTTCACCATAACGGCCATCTTTCGGACGGCGTGACGGTTGAACGTAAGCGGCATTCCAGGTTTCAGGACCCAGCGCACGAAGGAAAGTCGCAGTGTGGAATGTCCCTGCACCCATTTCCATATCATAAGGTTGCAAAATGACGCAGCCTTGCTCCGCCCAGTAAGTTTGTAAGGCAAGAATTAAGCCTTGGAAGGTATCAATATGCGATATGGCGCGACTCATGGTCATCCACTTAAAATTAGAGAAAAATTGTGCTCAATTATAAGGACTTTGCAGGGGAGTGGCAAAGGGTTAATGTGGGGATACTTTTCTGAAAAAAATAAAACAGGCTTAAAGGATACGCGGTATTTAGAGTCTTACTGCATTTTTAGCTTGGCTGGTCGATACGGGCCGAGCTGAAAATCAGGAATAAACCAGATGTATGGCATGCCGTTAACCGGAGAGTCATAAAGTTCAACGGATCTCATACGATTGCTGCTCTAAAATTAGTTTAATATTCACGCAATATAATAATGCTTAAAAATAAGGAACTTCATGACCACTTACCAAATTCAGTGCCATTTAAAATACAAGGTCGTGCAACCGACAGAATTTATTTTTATGCTTCAGGCGGCACATCATTCCGATCAGAAGATTCTCGAAGAACAACTCAGCTTTAATCTGCCGGTGGTATGGCATGAATTTCAGGATGCTCAGCATCAAAATCGTCATATCCGGCTACAGGTCGAACCCTGTGAGACTTTTGAGCTGAATTATACGGCGACAGTAGTCCATCATCCGAGCCTCTCTCTGGAACTTCAGCAGGGTCTGAAAGAAGTGGCCATTCCTGAGCTGCCCGATGAAGTATTGCCTTATTTGCTGGCCAGCCGTTATTGCAATTCGGATTTATTGCTGGAAATGGCGAAACGCTCATTTGGCTGGATGACACCAGGTTATACTCGGGTCAAAGCCATTGAACAGTGGATTTATAACAATATTTTTTATGTGTCTGGCAGTTCTGACCAGTTTACCACTGCCACAGATGTACTGGTGCATCGTGCAGGCGTATGTCGTGACTTCGCCCATTTAGGCATTGCCCTGTGCCGTGCCTTGGGAATTCCGGCACGCATGGTGGTCGGTTATGTGGAAATTGAAAAGTTTTTACCCGATTTTCATGCCATTTTTGAAGCCTATTTAGACGGTGGCTGGGTGCAGTTTGATCCGACCCGTTTGGCTCCGGTCGAAAATCTTATTCGGATCGGTACTGGAGTCGATGCCGGAGATGTGGCATTTTCAACCTATTATGGTGAGGTCGAACTGTTAAAAATCCAGCCCCTGATTCAAACCTGAATGAACGAGTAGGCCATAATAAAAACGATCTAGAAAATATCTAAGCAAAATGGTTTAAAAGGATTTATTCCATTTCAGAAGTAGGCGGAGATAGCACAGCCCCTATAAAAAATCTTGCTGAGTATTTTTAAGCTAAGCGAAATATTGTTTTAAAAAGCCTGCATTCGCGAATGATGAAAAGATGTAAAACACAGATGCCTTTCATCGGGCTTGGTTCTATAATGCCCAAAATCTATAAACAATAAGATTAGGCGCACTGTGTTTCACTCCCATCTCGACTGGCTCAATACCTTAAAACCGAATTTCAAAGTTCTTCCACTCAAAGACCGTTTGCTCTGCGGAGTTGGAGCACTATTGGGTTTGGTGGTTTCATCTTTGTTGAGTTTATGGATTCTGGGGGATTTTGAAGCCTGGTATATTGCCCCGATGGGCGCATCCTCGGTATTACTGTTTGCAGTGCCAGCCAGTCCTCTGGCACAGCCCTGGAATATTCTGGTCGGAAATACCATTGCTGCGGTGATTGGCGTGAGCTGTGCCTTGTTGATTGCCAGTCCGACTGAGGCTTTTAGTGTAGCCGTGGCCTTGGCGATCGTCCTGATGATGACCACAGATTCCCTGCATCCACCGAGTGGCGCCGTAGCGATTACCGCCGTGCTGGGTGGCCAGCCAGTACATGAACTGGGTTATGCCTTTGTATTTTATCCGGTGCTGCTCAATTCAATTCTGCTCATGGTGATTGCGATTGTCTTTAACCGGATGATTGGAAAGGATTATCCGCAGCAAGCCCAACTAAATACCCGCTCCAAAGATCCTACGCCCACCCAGAAAGTCACCATTCAACCGCAGGATATTCAGGAAGTCCTGGATCAGCGTACCGAGCTGCTGGACATCAGTGAATATGACCTGCAAAAAATTATTCTGGAGGCACAAAACCGCGCCAATGCGCGTGCAGTGCATGAATTTAGCTGCCAGGATATTATGACCAAGGATGTGGCAACCCTGCATGAAAATGATGATATTCAGCACGCACTGGACAAGTTCAAACAGATGAACCTGATGAGCCTGCCCGTCGTTAATGCCGATGAACAACTGGTCGGTACACTGGCAATGTATCAGGTGGTGGAATGGTTCAAGCGCGCTGCCGATGTGCGCAGTAGCTGGGAACATCAGGTCAAACATATCATGACCCGTAAGGTGATCACAGTGCAGCCTTTACAACCCATTCAGGATCTGGTGCCATATTTTGTCGAGCGTTCCTTCAACTATATTCCGGTGGTGAGCGAGCAGAAATTGGTGGGAATTATCAGCCGGGCAGACATGATTGCCGCACTCAATCAGGAGCTGAATCATTTTAAAATGAAAGCTTAAAACCGGATTAAAACAGAAGTTAACAGGCAGGGCGTGATCAACTCTGGTCAGCTTGCCAGCTGAGAAAACTGTAAAATAGTGCCATCGGCAGGGAAAAACACAGCAGAAACAAAAAATGGGAACTAAAATTTTCACTTGGAGGATGCGAGATATAAGCCAGAATCAGGGTTCCCAGTACGCAGCTCATTAAAATCGTGATGATATTAAACAGCTGATAATGGCATAGCAGCAGGTGAGTCACTAATAGAAAAGGAAAGACCATCACCCAGTAAGTCAGGCAGACAAAAAAGCTAATAAAAAGCGCTGCAAACAGACTCTTGAAAATGGAGAAAACCCCATAACTGACTTCATGAAATAGCGCATAAGGGAATAAAATTACAGCGATGATCAAAGGTGCAAGCGCGAGGTTAAATGTCATTTTCCAGGGAGAATTCTGGATCGGTCGGGATATGAACTGAAATATCTTATCCATAAATGATTTAACGCTTCTATGATTTTTAGACTATATGAAATTTATACTTTTTTATTTTTAGAGCATACACTTTTTACGATCAGCGACAGCTTAAAAATACGTTAAGTGAATGCTAAAAATATATTTAAGCAGATTTTTTTATATCAATCGCAGGATGCAGTTGATCTTGAATCAATCTGAAAGATAAACAGAGAGGCTAAAGCTCAGTCATCATAAAAGATAGGCAAAAAAAGCCACGATAACTTGGGGAAATTACCGTGGCATCAAAATTTCATCCCATTTAACCGGGGTGAAAGAGGAAGCTCTGCGATGAAACTGGTTAAGAACGCTTGTTAAAAATGACTGTACAGCTTAATAGCGTTTATCCTGATTCACTGTACGCACAGGATTTTGATAGCCCTGAGGTTGATGAACGCTGTCATGATCAATTCTGTACTGTTTTTTCGGCATGATTAACCACAACACCAGATAAACCAAAATACCCGGGAAGGCGGCACTCATGATTGAAATCACCACAAAAATTAGACGTAATAAATTTGCGTTCCAACCAAAACGTTCAGCAATACCACCCATCACACCTGCAATCATGTTTGAGCGGTTAGAGCGATATAAACCAACATTGGCCATTAAAATCTCCTGATTAAAAATAGGTGTGAATCCTAAAACTAGATCCATACTTAAAGAAATGGAGTTTGCTTAAGCTTTTTAAAGTGCTGATTAAAAATAAAATCGTTAAGTAATGTTAATAAAGATTAAAACCAGATCTAAGAGCTACTAACATAGTGAAAATTCTATTGAACTCTTGTGTAAAGTTCAGCAGCTTTGCTGTGTGCTTTTTGCTCGCCATTTTTCCTATTTAGGTTTATTAAAAATGAAATTGGATGTATCCCGTTGTACATTAAGCAGTTTTTTTAAATGTAGCCTGGTGTTGGGGAGTATGGTGATTTTGCAGGCTTGTGATCAGCAGCAAGTCAAACCTGAACAGGAAAGTCAGGCGACCTCAGAAGAAGGTGTTAAAATTTCCGCTGCCAATACAAAGGCCGATGTAGTGACCGTCAGTGCCAAATCCTTAACTCAGGTCGCAGGGCAGGCGACTCTTCCGGCAGAAGCTGATTTAAACCCGGCAACTGTACCAGAGGATGCCAAGGCGTTTATAGGCCGCTATCATACTGAAATCGACTGTGATGGCCGCTTTGCGCCTTGTACTGAAGGCAAGGCAGAATTTATTTTGACTTTACTACCGGACGGTACGGTGCATCGCAGCATTTTACAGTATGGCAAAGTATTTATTGATAATACCAAAAACAGCACGGCTCACAATATCACCTACCGTAAAGACCGCTGGTTTATCAATCCGGAACGTACCGATGTGGTGGTGAATCTCAAAGAAGGGGCGAGCTTTTACTATAAGATTAAAGATTCAAATCACTTGGTCATGAATCTGGAAAAAATCTATAGTGAAAAGGAAAGAACCAACCGGGAACTATTTGATCGCGGCTATCCGGCACCTTCAAAAGCCTATGAACTGGTCAAAGACACATCCTTTCATATTCAAAAATAATGCCCGATAAAAATCGGCTGATCTGGTCGAAAGCTTAATTCAAATACGATTTAGATTAGACAATAAAGGCGAGTGGTGGGGACGCGTGAGCATAAAATCTAGGCGCAGAAATACACGACCAAAACATCGCAATTTAATTAAAATATCATGAGGGAAATCAGAGAAACATTCTAAGGGAAGAATGGTGGGTCGTCCGCGATTCGAACGCGGGACCAACGGATTAAAAGTCCGCTGCTCTACCAGCTGAGCTAACGACCCTGAGGAATAAAAATGATAATGACCATTTTTATGACGCAAGAGTGTGGTGTACTTTTACGTGATCCTTTCGGAAGATGGTGGGTCGTCCGCGATTCGAACGCGGGACCAACGGATTAAAAGTCCGCTGCTCTACCAGCTGAGCTAACGACCCATCAAGGAATATC
>NZ_JBLVOM010000319.1:0-1570 GCF_053543775.1 Acinetobacter endophylla
CCAGATTGGCAAGTTCTGAGGCTAGGTGCACAACAGTCGTTGTTTTGCCACATCCGCCTTTATGATTAGCAACAGTAATAATTTTTGCAGACATGCGTGTCAGATGCTTCCGTATTTGAATGTTTAGTAATATAAATAACTTTCACTCATCTTACTATAGTTTTAAAATTTATAAATCCTATTTGTTCAGATGTAAAACAGCTTAAAAATAAATCTTTAACTAAGCTAGCTTAATTAATAATTAGAATAATTAGTTATTTAGCTAATTAATAATTAAGAGTGTATTTTTATTATATAAAACAAATGCTTAGAGTTTTAAAGGTGGAAGGTTTGTCACTCTAAAGTGGAAGGTCTGTCACTCTAAAGTGGAAGGTCTGTCACTCTAAAGTGGAAGGTCTGTCACTCTAAAGTGGAAGGTTTGTCACTCTAAAGTGGAAGGTCTGTCACTAGGGTGGAAGGTTTGTCACTGCTATTTTTTAAACCGCTATTTTTATTTAAAAATAATTTAAAAAACAATTATTTAATATGTTAATAAAGTCTCGTAACTAAGCCTTAAAGGTGGAATGATTGTCACTGTATATTTTTAACCTGTGGATAATCTGTTTTTATTGGATATTTCCTGATGATTATATGTGCAGTTATACCTTTCGAATCTAACTGAAAGGTGGAAGCCTTGTCACATCAGGGTTTCTATTTAATTTAACCTATCTGAATGTGGGTGAAAAAATAAAAATAGTCATTCTAAACTGTAATTTCGGGGGCTAAAGGTGGAAGGTCTGTCACTGTAGGGTGGAAATATTGTATTTAATTCCACTTTAAAGGCAAAAAACCGGATAATAACGCTTTTTTTTGATGACGGACCTTCCACTTTTAGAATCTTGTGGTGAAAGTCTTGAAAGTTTTTCCACTTTTGTATATAAAAACTAAGTCAAATTATAAATATCACGGTTATGACAGAATCTGAACCATTGCAAGAAGAAACGAATTATATTCCCTACTGTATAGGCAACATTCGCCATAATGGCGTTGTCAGTACCAGTAACCGATTAATTCGCCCAATCGAGTTGTCATCCAATGAATATAAGGCACTTCTATATGCAATGGCGGTTGCGAATTATAGTGAGAAAAATAAGGTAAATAGTGAAATTACCGAACAAACTTATATTTATTTGTATAAGGATGATTTGGCAGATTTACTAGGATTAAATAAACGTAATTCAATTAATGTTGCAATAGATCGGATCTATAAAGAGCTTTCATCCCGAGTAGCTCATTTTATTATTGAGGAGCCTGCTGATAATGGTAAGAGAAAGACTAAAAAAGTACATTCTGTCGTTCCCATTATCCGTGAGTTAAGATGGGAAGATGACTCTAAAAATGCAATTCAGATTCGTTTTACCAGTGAGGTGTTGCCGTATTTCACTCAACTGGCTGGGGGTAATTTTACTACCTATCAGCTAAAACATCTTTTTGCCCTAGATTCTGTTGCCAGTATGAGTCTTTATACTTATTTCATTAAAAACGAATTTAAGTACGCCAATCAAAAGAGTTATGAAGTGCCATTACTTTT
>NZ_JBLVOM010000319.1:1590-2360 GCF_053543775.1 Acinetobacter endophylla
AATATGATCGCTGGGTAGATTTTAGACGCTATGTATTAGACAAAATAGTGGCAGAAATTAACGAAAATACAGATCTACAATTAGAGTATGAAACCGTTAAGAAAGGCCGTCCAATTGTAGGTGTGAATTTTAAACTGCATCATCGGATTGCTGATAAGGCACTGGATGAAATTGCAGTGATCGAAAAAATCTATCTTGATGTTCCATTTGAAGACAATGCATCCGTAAAAGAATTAGGGGCTAAATTCGATACGAATGTACGTTCTTGGTATATTTTTAATAATGATGAAAATTATCAGCAGTTCAAGAAGTGGTTTAAAAAAGTAGGATGCCTCACTGACTCTCAAGCAAATATTGTCATTAATGACACTTTATTCCAAATGGATTTTGCTGAAATTGGTATGGGGCTGAATGACTTTAAACGAAATATGAAGCATAAACTTAAAAACAATCCGGAATTCGTTCAAAGTATTCGTGAAAGACTGAATGATATTTTTGGTAAAGAGCTGATCTAGCGAAAAGTGTAGCAACTTGCTACACTTTTTTAGATATATGTTCGTAAAGAATACAAGTGGTAAGGACCCTAGGATAAAAACGACTCTGTTGCATAAAGGCTTTAGAGATAGATCTTCCCTAAGTTATACAAATTCAAGTGACAACTTGGGTATGAGGTCTGCCTAATTTCTTAAATCTATTCAAAACGTAAGCGTTCGCTGAACACACCTTATGAACTCATCCTATAAGCCTTAATTTAGTCCCTACTTAAAAAC
>NZ_JBLVOM010000319.1:2380-4560 GCF_053543775.1 Acinetobacter endophylla
CCATCACATCTCTTGAGAAAAAACGAAGAACATGCAGTGCTGAAGTTAAACAGCAGATCGTTCAGGCTTGTAAAGCACCGGACGTTTCAATTGCTTCAGTTGCTTTGCAACATGGATTGAATACAAATTAATGTGGTTCCGTTAATTAGACCACTCAATTTAGTTTTATAAGTGATAAATCCGCTCTAAATATTTAAATTATGCTGCCATTACTTTTAGTAAATGTTGATCATAAAATTCATCCGGTGTTGCCTTATTCAAACTTGAATGAGGACGTATCATGTTATAAAAATCCAAATATTCAGCAATTGATTGTTTCGCTTGTTTAACCGTATCGTAAGCCTTCAAATAGACTTCCCCATGCTTCACGCTACGCCATAACCGCTCAATCATCACATTATCTATCCACCGTCCTTTCCCATCCATACTGATACAGATATTTCGCAATTTTAACTCATTCAAAAATGCCTCGCTTGTGAATTGACTGCCTTGGTCTGTATTAAACACCTCTGGACAACCATATTTCGCAATTGCTTCTTGCAACGCATCTATGCAAAAGTCTGTTTCCATACTGATCGATACACGATGAGCCAGTACTTTATGACTATGCCAATCTATAATTGCACACAGATAGACAAAGCCTTTAGCCATAGGAATGTACGTGATATCTGTACACCAGACTTGATTAGAGTGATCTATGACCATGTTTTTCAACAGATATGGGAAAATACGGTGTGCAAGATTAGGCTTACTGGTATTGGGTTTGGGATACAAGGCATGTATTCCCATCAAGCGCATTAAACGTCGGACTTTACGCCGACCTATTTGATGTCCTTGACGCTGTAGCATATCTCGTATCATTCGACTGCCCATAAATGGGTAGTCGAGATGAATTTCATCGATTAGACGCATCAAACTCAAATCAGTTGATGAAATCTCTTTGGGCTTGTAATACAACGTACTGCGATTGATTTGAATCAATTGCGATTGTTGTCGTACCGAAAGTTGATGGGTCTTATCGATCATTTTTTGCCGCTCAGCTGCCCTATTTTTCTGAGCGCACCTTCTAAAAAATCAATTTGCAATGCCTGATGTCCTATCTTGGCATGTAGAGCTTTGAGGTCAATCTCAGGTTCTTGTTGTGCTGTTGGTCGTGAAAAATACTGATTGATTGCTCAAGCAGTTGATTTTCCCAATCAATTATTTGGTTTTGATGTAAATCGAATTGAGTAGAAAGTTCAGCGAGTGTGTGGTCGCCTTTAATTGCTGCGAGAGCAACTTTAACTTTAAACTCTGCTGAATGATTACGACGTTTTCTTCGTGTCATGCTTGACTCCAAAAACAAGCATTTCCCATGCTTATTGGGGAGTAGATTATCACTTATAGGCATGGTCTAAAATCCTAGACCCACATCACAGGTATTTGGACCACAGGCTGAGCTCGAAGGCCCGATAGGACAGCAACAACATACAATCCACGTAAAAAATCACAAAATCTTCATCTTCGTTTTATTAAGATGAGTCTGGTCAACTTGATCTGACCCAGATACAGAGAGATAGCGTTAAATTTTATCGCTCAATTTTTATTTTAAAAATGAAAGTAAGCAGAGGTATGTGGTGCGTAAAGTAATTGAATATGCGGGAGCAGATCTGTCAAGGATCATTGAAATGGCCTGGGAAGATCGCACCCCATTTGAAGCCATCCAGCGTGAGTTTGGCTTAAATGAAACTGCAGTGATTCGCTTGATGCGGAAAAATATGAAAGCATCGAGTTTTAAAATGTGGCGTGAACGAGTCACCGGCCGAAAAACTAAACATCTGCAACTGCGTTCACCCGATGTGATACGGGCCTATTGTTCACGGCAATACAAGCGTTTCTAAGCGTTTGATTTTGACCGCCGTCTAGACTCACGTTTACATCGTTCAGAACAGTATCTGACTTCCTCCCAGCAGCGTTGCCATTTCTTGCGTCAAGTAAAAGGGCGCAAGCAGTGAATACAGGTTTTTTCAGGGAGATGCTGTTTTTTCATGGTTTATAACTCATCGATCTGGCTAAGAAGCTGTTGGGCATGGCTGATGATCTGCGGCCGATCTTGAAGTTTATCTAGCTGGCGATAGATCATGCCCATACGTGGATGATTACGGAATGTCGCTTCATACCGGATCATGAAATACCAGTAC
>NZ_JBLVOM010000320.1:0-2219 GCF_053543775.1 Acinetobacter endophylla
ACTACGTAAAGGACAAGCATCGTCATTTTATTATGGTCAGCCTCAGGGTGAAGTGTGTCTAATCAACAGGGTTTTCGGTCTCTAAGTACTTTTTAAAGGGAACATCATCGACTCAAATCTCTATTTGCAACAGTGCCTTAAAAATAGCCTTGAACGATAAAAAGAATAAAAAAGATGATTTAAGCGGATTGGTTTATATCCCTGAATATTACGACCAAACTAAACATAATGAGATTGAAGCTCGCAGAAAATCAGAGTTAGCAGACCTGAAAGTTAAAGGGAATAAACGCCCATTAAAAATATTTATTGGTGTGATTAAGTCTATTGATGATGCACGTTTTGATGGGGGTAGAATCATTCTAAAACATGCCCCTACATTGCATTTATTTATGGATGCAAAAATGTATAGCCAAGTTAATAAACGCTTTGAAGCAGAGCTGGAGCAAGCCCATTATCAAGATGATGTAAGCCTATTGGCGATTGGAACTTTTGGATTTGCAGACAGTGGCATTGCAAAGATTGAAGAAATAGCTCTAGTGCCTTTAAATCAAACTTGGCTACCATTTGAGAGTTTAGGTGAAAAAGAACTATTAGACACGCTCACAATGCAAAATAGATCATTTATTAAATGCCTGCGATATAACCTAAGTCCGAAAAGTCCAATTGCAAACGTATTGCTTACAGATACCAACCCACCAACGGCATTTTACTTGATCAATGATCAGACTGAAGATTCTTATATTGCTGAAGCAAAGGAATTGATTGCATCAAGTGAGTTCACTTCAATTCTGGTCAATGTAGATCGGGACGTTGTGGACATACCACCACCTGAAAATAAGCCATTGTTAGGCTATAACAATTACACTGACACCGCAGTTAATAATTAAGGATTCATACATGGATTACCAAGAACAGGAACAATTTAAAATTTTTACAGGCTTTGTCGCTTTTCTAATAGCTGTTTTTTGCTTTCTAGTATGGAAAGGTTCAAGTGCAGTGGGCTTAGACTTTGCAACTGGCATGAGGTCTAGTGTTGGTTTAATTGCTTTGGTAGTGGCGGTGTACTTCGCTATCAAATGGGATATACCTAAAGCTATACTTTTCCCTGCTGTAGCAGTTTTATTGGTTGTGTGCCTGTTCCCTGCATTGAATTACTACGCACTTGAAGCATCGGAAAAGTCATTTAATCATACGACTAATTTTTTAGGTCAACCAGTACAAGAATTTTCGGCAACTGTGCGAGAGTAGTAAAGTATCATACTGATTTACTTTCAAGTCTTTGATTTTATATATCCACATAGAAGCCGATAAGACAATAAAGATTCATACTAGAGCTATCAAATTTAAATCTATGAAAAATTTACAAGCAATAAAGTTTCATACTAAATTGAATATTTTATTAATATTCTTTTTATGTTGAGCTAACCCAACTTCTGGAACTTACATTCTCATACATTTAGTCTGAATATTCAGGTGTATATCGCGTCCTAATAATACTTCCATCCTTTAAGAATAAAAGAAGCGCACCTCCTTCTAAATAGCATGGATGAAATAGGCTACTAAATGCTTGATTAACAAGATTTCTTTTAATTGTTAATTCTTCTTGCTTAAATCCATCACTCAATAAATGTTCAGAAAAATCTTTTTTAGTATATTCACGTCCTACTTCATGCGAATGAATAAACGATGCGAATGAATCTCTGAAACGCTGTAAATCAATTTTTTCAATCTGTGCCTTAGAAAGTTCATATTTAGGATATTTACGCATTTAATTAATCCTTATTTTTATAGAGACGCTTTTTATTTTAGGACAGTATTGCTGTTTTGCAATGTTCTACAGAAGAATAAAGCATAGTTAAAATGGGCTTAGGGAATTATAGCTGTGTCTGATCAATATAGGATGAAACTATATTAATCAGTACGATACTTTAATACTTAGTATGAAACTTTATTGCTCTCGTACAAAAACTAGGTTTGAATCCTAATGTTTTTTCTCAATTTTCGGATCGTTTGGGAGAAGAAGGAAAAACCCCTCTCTATGTTGCGATTGACCAGAAACTTGCTGCCATTATTGCTGTAGCAGATCCAATTAAAGAATCAACATTTGCTGCAATTGAAGCGTTACATCAGTTAGGTTTAAAGGTTGCCATGATTACAGGTGATAACCGTCATACAGCTCAAGCGATTGCAAAAAAACTAGGTATTGATGAGGTTATTGC
>NZ_JBLVOM010000320.1:2239-23920 GCF_053543775.1 Acinetobacter endophylla
GCGTGGTGCTGAAATGGGTGTTTTATTCCGTAAAGGGGAAGCTTTGCAGCTGCTCAAAGAAACTAAAGTGGTTGCTGTTGATAAAACAGGGACCCTGACTGAAGGGAAACCAATTTTAACCGATCTGCATGTCTTAGAAGGGTTTAAATACAATGCCGTACTTTCACTTATGGCAGCCGTTGAATCAAAGTCTGAGCATCCTATTGCTCGAGCAATTGTACAAGCCGCTATAGATAAGGAATTAATTCTGTCTCCTGTTGCTGATTTCAAGTCAGTCACGGGCTATGGAATAGAAGCAACGGTGTCTGAACATTTGGTTCATATTGGTGCAGATCGATATATGGAAAAACTAGGTTTGAATCCTAATGTTTTTTCTCAATTTTCGGATCGTTTGGGAGAAGAAGGAAAAACCCCTCTCTATGTTGCGATTGACCAGAAACTTGCTGCCATTATTGCTGTAGCAGATCCAATTAAAGAATCAACATTTGCTGCAATTGAAGCGTTACATCAGTTAGGTTTAAAGGTTGCCATGATTACAGGTGATAACCGTCATACAGCTCAAGCGATTGCAAAAAAACTAGGTATTGATGAGGTTATTGCTGAAGTCTTACCTGAAGGTAAAATAGAGGCCGTTAAAAAATTAAAAAATCAATATGGTAAACTCGCATATGTTGGAGATGGCATTAATGATGCCCCTGCACTTGCAGAAGCAGATATTGGTTTAGCAATAGGTACAGGTACAGACGTAGCTATTGAAGCTGCTGATGTGGTTTTGATGTCTGGCAACCTGAAAGGAGTGCCAAATGCTATCGCTTTAAGCAAAGCGACTATAACCAATATTCGTGAAAATTTATTTTGGGCATTTGTTTACAATGCAGCTCTGATTCCTATTGCAGCAGGTGTACTTTATCCGCAATTTGGACTGCTACTTTCTCCTGTATTTGCTGCTGGTGCAATGGCTCTCTCGTCAATATTTGTACTAGGAAATGCTTTACGATTAAAACGTTTTAAAGCCCCCCTTGCAATTATTTAACCATTTTTTATATACATTAAATTTGTTGCACAAAGATATAAATGCAAAGAGACCCTAATTAAGCCAAAACAACAGTACTGGGTAGTGAACAACATAATTCCAAAAAGCTGTTAAGGAATCAAACATTAGAGTACTTATCTTTGGTAGCTTACTCATACCTTTTTCTAAAAATAATACAAATAGTTTTTATCTTAGATAACAATTTACTTTTGAAGTTCTATTCAGTATGCTTTCTGCGAATCTCGAGATGATTTTTTCGTATGCCACATAATAAGTTCTCAAAACTTATTCTTGCGTTTGTCCTGTTTTTGTTTGCGATAACAACAACGGGAGCTTACACATGGGCGCCAGTTATAGCTAAAAATCTTGACCATCATCATGATGTGACTATCTCAGTTGAAACAGACAGTTCCAGCCAATGGTCTCTTATTCATCATGCTGAAGAGCAAGTCTTAGAAGATACTAAAAATCACAACTGGACCAGTTATGATGAAGCACCTTTTCATCATTCTACTAAGCCTATTCAAGCTGATGATCAAATTACAATTGATCCAGTTTTTCTCTTAAGTTTTTCCCTCCCGCTCATTCTGCTTTTCCTGAGTCTTTTTGAACGACCCGTTCGATCCTATGCACTTAGGAAAAGGATAGAATATCTTTGTAATTCCTATATATTTACAAAAGGTTTAATTGTTCTAAGAAATTGATTTTTCTGTACAAAAAATAATTTCCATTTTTTTGTATAGGTAAAGTCATGTCTAAAAAATATCAGATATTTCTTGCCTGTGGTTTAGTAGCAGCAACGACTCGATTATTTGCAGCATCTGATTACGTTCAGCTACAACAACAGGTAATTTCAAACGATTCAATTTTGAAGAGTTTGCAACAGTCTCAACACGCATATGCCATAAATCAGAAATATGCCGGTAGACTTAATAATCCTACGTTTAATCTTGAATTAGACAATTTAGGTAATTCAGACCTTAAAGATCTTGATGGGCCAACGACTATGATTGGTTTGTCCCAGGATATTCCTCTCAATAATAAACGCGCTTTGCGTAGGCAGTTGGCAGGGTTTCAAGGGAATAATAACCAATTTGAGGCATTGAAGCGTCAGGCTGAATTAAAAGCCGATTTCCGTGTTTGTATGTCAAATTGGTATGCGGCTTCAAAACGGGTAGAAATTTATTCTACCGAAAGCAAGATGAACGCGAGACAAGCCCATGTTCTGAATGAAAAATTGAAGTTTGGCAGAGTAATTCCATCTGATGTTCAATTGAGTTCAGCTTTATCGTCTGAATCAAAACTACGTTATCAGAACGAAGTGAAGAAAGTTCAATTTCAAAAAAATCTGTGTTCCAAATTCATATCTGTATTACCTGATCAAGCAATAGAAGTTCCTTTAAGCATTAACTTTGCGGATAAACTGAGCTTATCTGAACAAGAAGCCTTGCTTAAAACTCAACTGGCTAAAACCCAGTATGAATTAGCTAAAAAAGAAGCCGTGCCAGATATTACACTGGGTTTAGGGGTAAGGAACTATCAGGAGACCAATGATCAAGTTTTCTTAGTTTCTACATCTATTCCCCTATCTGTTTTTAATCGAAATAAGGGGAGCATTGCACTTGCACAAGCGGAGCAAGTACATGCAGAAACTCGTTCTATTCTCGTAAACCGTAACTCCAAAATTGAATTAGAAAATAAGTCTATTGAAGTATCGAACCTGATTGATTCGATCAAAAATTATGATCAGTCCATACTTCCTGCCACCAAAGAAAGTTTGAGAATTGCTGAAATGGGGTATCAGGCAGGAAAAATTTCTTTACTTGAATTCAATACTATTAAGCAAATTTGGTTGGATAAACATCTCGCTCGATTCGATTTGTGGTTGGCTTTGCAAAATCAAATTGCAGAGGTTGAACGAAATTATGTGACCAATTTAGATCAAGAATAAGGCCTGAAAATATGAATAAACCAACCAATACTTTAATTACTACAGGTGTTATCGCTTTATTAGTCGTTTTATGTGCAATCGCTTGGTACAAAACGGGTAATAAAGCCGAAACTTCAAGTCATAATGAGGTGACTGAAGAAAAAGTTGCTGTAGCAGGAGATGAAAAAGGCCCGCATGGGGGCCGTTTATATCGCGATGGTGATTTTGCTGCTGAAGTCAAAATCTTCGAGGAAGGGGTAGAGCCTCATTTACGGGTGTATGGCTACTTTAAAGATAAGCCATTAAAACCAGAAGAGATTAGTGCCAATATTTTTATCCAGCGTCTTGATGCAGAACAAACCATATCATTTAAGCCTGAAAGCGATTATCTGATTGGGAATGAAATTGTCTATGAGCCACATTCATTCTTGATGGTGATCAATGTTGATTATCAAGGTAAAAAACATACTTGGAAATGGGATACCAAAGAGGGACGAGTCACTATGCTTGATAGCAGTATCAAGAGCAGTGGTTTGGAACTTTTAAAAGTTGAACCCATGATGTTTGAAAATGCACTCGAACTCAAAGGTGAACTTAAATTTCCTGATAATTTTGAAGGCTTTATTACACCTAAAACGAGTGGAACATTAATAAAAACGTACCGTTCAATTGGCGATAAAGTGAATCAGGGGGATCTGTTAGCGACTGTGCAAAGTCAGGAGTTAATCCGTCTTAATGCGGAACGTACGCTTGCATTGGATACCTTACAATTTGCCCGTAAAAAGATGGAACAGGAACGAGTTTTATTTCAAAAGAAAGTTTCACCTGAAATTGACTACATCAATGCCAAACGTGAATTTGAAAATGCTCAGACTAGGGCCAATGAGCTGAATAGCTTAATCCGTTCCTATGGGGGGGCAGGTAATGGAACAATTGAAGTCAGAGCCGCAATGTCAGGTACGATTCTACAAGTGCTTGGTGCTGTTGGTTCTAATGTAACGCCATCATCTCCATTGTTCAAAATTGCCAATACATCTCAACTTATTGCTGTGGTTAATGTGCCTGCGGATCAACTGGATGCCATTAATCCAAATAATAAAGTAACTGTTAAGCCTCAAACTCAAACAGGCACAGAAGAAGCATTGGGGCGCATCAAATATATCAGTGACGTGATTGATCCAAAAACACGAACTGCGCAAGTTTTTATTGAAATTCCCAACCAGTTCAGATGGCGTTCAGGACAGTTAATCACTGCACAAATCTTTGAAAACCAGAGCATGAAACCGATGGTTGTCCGTGAAGATGCTTTGCAAAACTTCCGTGATTGGGATGTGGTGTTTATTCGTGTCGGGAATGACTTTGAAGCACGTCCTCTAGAGTTAGGCGATAAATTTAATGGTTTTGTTGAAGTTAAATCTGGTCTAAAAGCAGGGCAGATTTATGCAGCAGGTAATTCTTATTTATTAAAAGCAGAGCTGGGTAAATCTGGCGCTACTCATGATCATTAAGGAGTAGCGTTTATGTTTGACCAAATTGTAAAGCTCTCGATAAAGAATCGTTGGCTGGTACTGATCATTTTCCTATTCATAGGGGCATTTGGCGTTTACAACTATTTTAAACTGCCAATTGATGCTGTACCCGATATTACCAACGTACAAGTTCAAATTAACAGTGAGGCCCAGGGCTTATCTCCAACCGAGATGGAATCCCAGGTCACCTACCCCATTGAAACGGCTTTGGCTGGTATTCCTAATCTGGACTATACCCGATCAGTATCCAGATACGGCTTATCTCAAGTGACTGCGATTTTTAAGGAAGGCACGGACATTTACTTTGCCCGTCAGCTAGTGAATGAAAAGTTGCAAGGGGTTACACCAAGTCTTCCAGGAGGTATATCGACTTCTATGGGTCCTGTTTCTACAGGACTTGGCGAAATCTTCATGTACACGGTGGAAAATGCAAAAAACAACCCGACTCCACTTTCACCGACTGAATTGCGAACACTTCAGGATTGGGTGATCAAGCCTCAGCTTCGAAATGTCGAAGGTGTGAATGAAATCAATACGATTGGTGGCTATTTAAAACAATTTGTTGTACAGCCCGACTATGCGTATTTACGAAGTATTGGTCTAGATCAAAAGACTATTTTGGATGCTATTTCTAAAAATAGCATGAATAAAGGTTCAGGCTATATTGAGAAGAATGGTGAGCAGTACTTGATACGTTCTGATTCTCAAATCAGTTCGATTGAACAAATTCAGAATATTCCGATCACCACAAGCAGCGGTTACATTCTGCGTTTGAAAGATGTGGCAAAAATATCGATTGGTCACGAGTTACGTACAGGTGCAGCAACTAAAGATGGGCAAGAAATTGTCTTAGGTACTGCATTTATGCTGATTGGTGAAAACTCGCGAAATGTTGCTCATGCGGTAGATCAAAAGTTACAAAAAGTCCAAGAGTCATTGCCAGAAGGTGTTGAGGCAAAAGCAGTTTATAACCGTACAACCTTGGTTGATGCGACGATAGACACGGTGAAGAAAAACCTTCTAGAAGGTGCAATCCTCGTTATTGTCGTTCTTTTCTTATTTCTTGGACATTTCCGTGCAGCGCTCATCACTGCGATGGTGATTCCTTTATCAATGCTCATGACCATTACAGGCATGGTGAATCAACGAATCAGTGCAAACTTAATGAGTTTAGGTGCGCTAGATTTCGGGATCATTGTCGATGGTGCTGTGGTCATTGTTGAAGCTTCACTTGCAAAATTAGCGATGAAGCAGAAAGAATTAGGACGAATACTCACCCGTCAAGAACGATTCACGACGGTTTTTGAAGCGACTAAGGAATCACGAAAAGCCATTCTCTATGGTCAGTTGATCATCATCTTGGTGTATCTGCCTGTCATGACGCTTACTGGTGTTGAAGGCAAGATGTTTACACCGATGGCAGCTACAGTTGTTATGGCTCTCGTGGCTGCAATGGTTCTTTCGATTACTTTTGTTCCTGCAATGGTGGCTTTGGTCACGACAGGCGAAATTAAGGAAGAGGAATCGAAGATTGTTCATTTCATTAAGAAAGTTTATAGCCCAATTTTAGATTGGTCTTTGAGTCATCGTTATAAGCTGATCGCGTTCGTAGCAATTTTCTTTGTATTCAGTGCGAGTCTTTCAACTCGTTTAGGTTCCGAATTTATTCCCTCATTAGATGAAGGTGATGTGGCATTACATGCACTTCGAATTCCTGGAACTTCTTTAACTCAAGCTGTTGAAATGCAGTATGCGCTTGAAAAAGAAATCGTCAAAATTCCTGAAGTGAAAACCATGTTTGCCAAAGTGGGGACAGCTGAAATTGCGACTGACCCAGTTCCACCAAACGTCGCTGATAATTTTGTGATATTGAAACCACGTAGCGAATGGCCGAATCCTGACAAGGAAAAATCAGCTGTCGTTGCCGATATTGAACGTGTGGCAAAAGGCGTTTATGGCAACAACTATGAGTTCACTCAGCCGATTCAAATGCGTTTTAACGAACTGATTTCAGGTGTCCGTACAGATGTTGCAGTGAAGATTTATGGTGATGATTTAGATCAGTTGCTTGAATCTGCAAATGCTGCAGCGAAAATTTTAGAAGGTGTGAATGGAACAGCCGACTTAAAAGTTGAACAGATGAGTGGGCTTCCAATGGTCTCTGTTGAACTTAAAAAAGACATGATCGCCAACTACGGTCTTGATGCTGAAGATGTACAAAAGCAAGTATCCAGTCTGATTACGGGGCAAACAGCAGGTAAGGTTTTTGAGGGAGATCGTAAGTTCGATATTGTTGTGCGGATGGATCAAAACTCAGTAACTGACCTGGAAAAACTGTATCAAATTCCTGTCAGTTTGCCTGATGGTTCAAGTGTATTGTTGTCCGAATTGATTGAATTGAAGAATATTCAAGGACCCAACCAAATTTCTCGTGAAAATGGTAAACGTCGTATTGTGATCACGGCAAACGTGCGTGGTACTGATATCGGTAGTTACATTGCTGATGCACAATCAAAATTAAACTCTGATTTCCAAATGCCAGAAGGTTACTGGCTCACTTGGGGCGGTACTTTTGAACAAATGGAGTCAGCCTCTAATCGACTTATGATTGTTGTACCCATCGCTTTGATTTTGATATTTGCAATGATTTATATGGCCTTAGGCAATATCAGAAATAGTGTGCTGGTCTTTACTGGTGTGCCTTTTGCATTAACGGGTGGCGTCATTGCTTTAGCCCTCCGTGATATTCCTTTCTCTATCTCGGCTGCTGTTGGTTTTATTGCTTTATCGGGTGTTGCAGTACTCAATGGTTTGGTACTCGTATCGGCCATTCAGAGATTGCGTGATCAGGGTGAAGGGCTGATTGATGCAGTAAAACATGGTGCATTAGAACGTTTGCGGCCAGTGCTGATTACTGCACTGGTTGCCTCTTTGGGCTTTATCCCTATGGCTTTAAACGTGGGGATTGGTTCAGAAGTACAGCGTCCAATTGCAACCGTTGTTATAGGGGGAATTATTTCCTCAACGCTACTTACCTTGATTATTCTGCCCACCCTGTATGTTTGGTTTAACCAAGCTCTTCAGAAAAAATCTGACGATTTCGCTGAGCAGAAAGGGTAGAGAAGTTCAATATGATGGCAATAGTGCAAGATTCAAAAATGAGATATGTGATGATGTGGCTGGTTTGCATCATCAGTCTTGCACTATGTCTGCATTTTAACGAGCATGCGACTGAAAACCGCTTTCAAGAGCATGCCTATGTAGATGTGATTCATACTCATCATCATGAGGTAAATCAGCAACATTCACATCATCATCAAGATACCTATTACGAACATTTTTCTAATGTTGCATCTCTCAAAGAAATAGCACTCATCTTGCTTCTGTTAGGTGCGCAAATATTTGACCGTACGAAGAAATACGCTCTATTGCTTGCAAGTCGTATTTTTAAACCTCCAAAAAAATCATGAGTTTTTTGAACCATTTTTTAATTTTTGGAGTTTGATTTAGATGCAAATTATTGATTCACATTATGTGAAGCTCAAAACCTATTTAAAGCTGTTGATTGCTTTAGGTATGGTCTTGATAAGTCCTGCACTTTTTGCTCATGGAGTTGCAGAGGGTGACAAAGGCTATATACAGGAAATCTACGGTGTTCATGTGATCCCCTTTATTTATCTGGGCGCCAAACACATGGTTACAGGTTATGACCATTTATTATTTCTGGTCGGTATTATTTTCTTCTTATACCGTATGAAAGATATTGGTTTGTATGTCAGCCTGTTCGCCATCGGTCATTCAGTTACCATGCTGATAGGGGTGTATTACAACATTTCGATGAATGCATACATTATTGATGCAATCATTGGTTTTTCTATTGTTTATAAAGCTTTAGATAATTTAGGTGCTTATCAGCGCTGGTTTGGATTCCAGCCCAATACAAAAATTGCCACGCTGATTTTTGGTTTGATTCACGGCTTTGGTTTAGCTGTAAAAATTCAGGAATATGAAGTGCCAGATGATGGCCTGCTTGCGAATCTGATCTCATTCAACATCGGGGTCGAATTAGGGCAACTCATGGCATTAGCCATCATTTTACTGCTTATGACGATGTGGAGAAAAACTCCTTATTTCTTCAGAACAGCATATCAAAGCAATGTCTTCTTGATGTTCCTTGGTTTTCTACTTGTTGGCTACCAACTCACTGGCTTCATTACTCAATAAGGATCTAAATTATGTTTAACGCTGAAATTCCAAAAGATGTTGAATTACCCTCTTCAAAAAAACTGATCAAATCAACTGTTATTGCGGCGGTGAGCGCCATTGTTGTTCTTGTGACTTGGGTAATGCCAGCCGAATACGCTATTGACCCTACTGGTGTCGGTAAAGTTTTGGGTTTAACCAAAATGGGTGAAATTAAGCAATCTTTAGCGGCTGAATCAGTGAATGGTATGGGAGAGAGCTCTCAGATCCCTTCAGTAACTACTGCTAATAGTTCGGTTGCTCAGGCTGCTGTACCAGATGAGAGCTCAAATACAATGCCCGCTATTAAGAAAGAATCGATCTCTATCGAATTAAAACCTAACCAGGCAACCGAAGTTAAGTTGGCTATGCCCAAAGATGCAAGTGTAACCTTTGATTGGAAATCATCAGGTGGTGGTCTGAACTATGACACGCATGGTGATCCTGTAAATGCACCAAAAGATTTCTATCATGGATACGGTAAAGGTAAAAATGAAACTGAGCAATCTGGCACATTGACCGCTGCATTTGACGGAAAGCATGGCTGGTTCTGGCGAAACAGAACAGAAAATCCAGTGACTGTAACTTTGAATATTGAAGGTCATTTCAGTGAAATGAAAAAGGTCTTTTAATTTGTAAAATTCCAGATGAGGGCTAAGCCTCATCTGGAACCTGTATGGCATAAAAGTTAGGTTCTAAATAAGGAGTCCCTAAAATGCTAGAAGTATTAAAAAACACAACATATCGGCATTTGTTCTTAGCCCAAGTCATCGCTTTGATTGGTACTGGACTCATTACTATTGCTCTAGCTTTACAGGCTTATGACATCGCAAAAGAGCAAGCAGCCCAAGTCCTGGGTATTGCCTTGGCGATTAAAATGATTGCTTATATTAGTGTCGCACCCATTGCCTCCGCATTTGCAGAAAGATTACCGAGAAAAAAAGTTTTGGTAGGGTTGGATGTCATTCGAGCCTTAACCGCATTGTGTCTGCCTTTCGTGACTCAAATCTGGCAAATCTATATTTTGATCTTTATTCTTCAGTCTGCCTCAGCTGCTTTTACCCCCACATTTCAAGCCATGATTCCTGATGTATTGCCCATAGAAGAAGAGTATACAAACGCGCTGTCTCTATCACGATTGGCCTACGACCTAGAAAATATTATAAGTCCAATGCTGGCAGGCTTGTTACTCACTGTGATGAGTTATCACAACTTGTTTTTGGGAACTGTGGTTGGATTTATTGGTTCGGCACTATTTGTAGTCAGTGCAAAATTACCAAATGCGAAAATGCCGGAGTTTATCGGGGTATATAACCGAATCAAACAAGGCGCAAAAATATATTTCAGAACACCCCGCCTAAAAGCCTTACTCGCTTTAAATCTGGCTATTGCTTCAGCCAGTGCGGTTGTCATTGTCAATACGGTTTTTTTAGTTCAAACGACATTTGAATTAACTGAACAGGCGACTACTTGGGCATTTGGTTTATTTGGATTAGGCTCAATGCTTGCTGCATTTGCATTACCAAAAATATTAGATAAATTGAATGATAGAACTGTCATGCTTTCAGGCACTGTGGTTCTCGTCGTTGGATTGTTTAGCGGTTACTTTATTTCTGCCTATACTGGGCTATTAGCCCTCTGGTTTATATTAGGTATTGGTTATTCAGTTTCTCAAACACCAACCGGACGTCTTATTAGAAAGTCTGCATCAAGTGAAAATCGAACAGCGCTATTTGCAGCTCAATTTGCATTTTCACATGCCTGCTGGCTAATCACTTATCCATTAGTGGGCTGGTTAAGTACAAGCTTTGGAACGCTTATAACTTTTTTGCCTATGGCATTCATCGCCTTGGTATCAATAGTCGTCGCGTTTGTTATCTGGCCAAAAAACGATAATTTAGTTTTAGAACATACTCATCTTGATTTACCAGAAGATCACGAGCATTTATTGCAGCACAACTATAAAGGTAAGCATGAACATGAATTTATGATTGATAGCTATCACCAGCACTGGCCTAAATAGTGGCTTATATTTTTTTATTCTTAAGTGCATTTGGGGCAGCAACATTACTGCCTCTTCAATCAGAATCTGTATTGGCAGGAATGCTAATATTGGGAGAATATTCACCGGTTTTACTTATAGGTGTGGCGTAAGCGTCCGCTGAACACACCTTATGAATTCGTCCTATAAGCCTTAATTTGAGATGAATTAAAAGCATTAGTTAATCTATTATCAGAAAGAATTTGAGACCTCTTTTACATCTGGTCTAAAAGCAATCTATCAGACAAGCACAGAGGACAATGCATTAAAGTCCCTAGATATCTTGTGTGATCAATGGAATCAACAATATCCAAAAATTGGCGAATCTTGACAGGAAAATTGGGAAAATATACGAACGATCTTTAGCAATCCAGCTGAAATAGGTCATGTAATTTATACGAGGAATGCGATTGAATCGTTGAATAGCGTAATCCGCCATTCAGCTAAAAAGAGAAAGATCTTCTCTTCTAATAATTCAGTGAAAAAGGTCATTTACTTAGCTGTACTAGCTCAAACCTGATCTGACAGTTACCCATTTTTTATTGTGCCCTATCTCAGAGCACTCAGTGCTGGACAAACCGTACATCAGACAGTTGAGCTAGTGAAAGCAGTCCGTCTACAGGATGACACAACTCCGATTGTTTTCATGACCTATTTAAATCCGATCATGCAATATGGTTTCGAGAAACTGGTTGTGCATACCGAAAATCTGATTGATGGGATCCTGATTCTGGATGCACCCTATGAATATCGGGAACAATTTAAACTGCGATTAACTGAAAAAACATGCATTTAATCGCAATGACCGCACCAACTACCCTTGTTGAGAGGGTGAAATAAATCTCGGCAAGCGCGACAGAATTTTTATATCATGTTGCGGAAAATGGCCTCACCGGAGGCAATTTGAATCTACCCAATCTTGAAAAAAAGATCGCTGATAGGTGATCTGAACAGTCTTGATCAGTTTTCACCTGCGGCTAAAGATCAAAATGATCTAGAATTTTTATAAGCCAACTGATAAAAAGACTCTACATGAGAAAGATTATTAGTTATTATTTGTTAAAGAAAATAGCACGATGAGTTCAATATGAATGCCTATGCAGAACATTCAGCCAATGTCTTAACAATTTATAACTTAAGCAAGAAATTCGGCCCACGTTTTGCTGTCAATCAAGCGACATGGTCTGCAACAAGCGGACAAATCATTTGCTTACTCGGACATTCCGGTTGTGGTAAAACAACCATGCTACGTTTGATTGCAGGTATGGAAACCCCAACGAGTGGCTCGATTCAGCTTGAACACAACGTTTTATGGAATGAAGAACAACATATCCCTGCAGAAGCCCGCAATATTGGTCTGGTTTTTCAGGACTATGCACTTTTTCCGCACCTGAGTGTGCTGGAAAATGTGATGTTTGGACTTAAAAAGTTCCCTAAAAAGCAGCGACAGGAAATTGCTGAACAAGCCTTAAAACATGTATCCATGCATCATCACATGCACAGTTATCCATACACCTTATCGGGTGGTGAACAACAGCGTGTTGCTCTGGCGCGTGCGTTGGCACCTAAACCTCACGTGTTACTGATGGATGAACCTTTTTCTAATCTGGACCACCGCCTACGTGATCAGATCCGCCAAAGTACCATTGATCTTTTAATACAGACAGCGACTACGACGGTGATTGTCACGCATGATCCGGAAGAGGCTTTGCAGATTGCGGACCAGATTATCCTGATGCATCAAGGGCAAATTATTCAGATCGGGACACCTAAGCAACTCTATTTGCAGCCGTCTACTCTGTTTGCGGCACGTTATTTTTCTGCTTTGAATGAAATACCGGCCCAGCGTCTGGATCAGCAAATTAAAACAATTTTTGGTCAGGTCACAGTACCTAAAAATTTGGCAGATACTAAAGAATCGATTTCCTGCTGTTTCCGTCCACATCAAGTACAGGTGAGCCGAGAACCCGTCACAGATGCAGTCACAGCGAAAGTCCTTTCATCCAGCTTTATGGGGCATGCCTATCAGTTACGTCTGCAGCTTGCCTCTGATTCAACCATCATATTGGTGCAAGTTGACCATCAGCAGCATTTTTCTGCCAATCAACAGGTCTATGTGTCAGTCGATTTAGCAGCATGTTTTTTCTTTGCATCCAGTGACGACACAAGCATTGCCATCACATCTCAGCTTGAACAAGCCGTTCAGGTTTAAACTCTGTTAAGGAAATAAGAAATGAAACCACTCTCGAAAGTTTATCTTCTTTTAACTGGTCTGGTTGCCTTCAGTGGTAGTTGGGTACATGCAGCCGAAGTCAACCTATACACCACGCGCGAACCTGTTTTAATGCAGCCTTTGTTAAAAGAGTTTAGCCAAAAAACCGGCGTGAAAGTCAATACGGTTTTTATCAAGGACGGGTTACTGGAACGGGTTAAAGCTGAAGGCCGACGCTCCCCTGCAGATGTGATGCTCACTGTCGATTTTGGCAATCTGGTGGATCTGGTTGAAAGTGGTTTGACGCAGCGCGTAGACTCCAAAATCTTGAACAAGTCCATTCCGGGTAATTTACGTGCCGCAAATGGCCACTGGTATGCCTTATCGATGCGTGCACGTGCCGTGTATGTGTCCAAAGACCGTGTTCCTCTCAGCGCGATCAGCTATGAAGATTTGGCTAACCCAAAATGGAAAGGTAAGATCTGTATTCGTTCCGGCAGCCATCCTTACAACACCGGTTTAATTGCGGCCTATATTGCCCATCATGGCGAGAAAGAAGCTGAAACATGGTTACGCGGTGTCAAAGCCAATCTGGCACGTCCTGCAAGCGGTGGTGATCGTGATGTCGCCCGCGATATTCTCGGCAAGATTTGTGACATTGGGGTAGCAAATACCTATTATGTCGGCACCATGCGCACAGGCGATGCTGAGCAACAACGTTGGGGCAATGCCATTAATGTAGTCTTACCACGCTTTAAAAATGGCGGAACACACGTCAATGTTTCAGGTGCAGTCGTCTCGAAATATGCACCTAACCGTAAAGAAGCGGTACAACTGCTTGAGTTTTTAGCCTCAGACCATGCTCAGGCGATCTATGCGAAAAGCGACTTTGAATATCCAGTGAAACCTGGAGTTAAAATTGATCCGATTATTGCAAGCTTTGGCAAACTCAAGGTGGATTCTATTCGTTTAAGTGACATTGCCCGACACCGTAAAACCGCCAATCTGTTAGTTGACAAAGTACAGTTTAACCACTAAGTCTCGTTCGACTTACAGGGAGCAATTTACGCTTCCTGTAAGATCGACTTTGTTTCCACCTCTTATCACAGCTAAATCTTCAATGCCCAACAAGAAATTTGCATTTCGTCCGTTATTTTCGCTCAGTGGACTATTGACGCTGCTCGCCTGCTTACCCGTCCTGGCTTTAGTCTGGACAGCCCTGCAAGGTAATAGTGAGATTTGGCAACATCTGATCCGCTATGTTATTCCGCCAACACTGGTCGAAACATCCGTACTTTTACTAGGTGTTGGTGTATTGACTATCCTGATTGGCACAGGCAGTGCCTGGATTGTCACAGCCTATCAGTTTCGTGGTCGAGCATTTCTGGACTGGGCACTGCTCTTACCTCTGGCCGTCCCCACTTACATTATTGCCTATAGCTATATCGACATTCTGCATCCCATTGGTCCGGTTCAAAGCCTGTTCCGAGAGGGGCTGGGATTAGACATGCAACAGTTCTGGTTCCCCAATATCCGTTCGGTATGGGGAGGAATCTTTTTATTAAGTTTTGTCCTGTATCCTTATGTCTATTTAAGCACCCGTGCCATGTTTCTCATGCAGTCAGCCAGTCTGATTGAAGTTGCACGCAGCTTGGGACTAAAGCCGAATCAGGTCTTTTTACGAGTTGCAATGCCACTCGCACGACCAGCAATTGCCGTGGGCACCAGCCTGGTGTTAATGGAAACCATTAATGACATCGGTGCAACCGAGTTTCTGGGTATTAGAACACTTACGTTATCCATTTATTCAACCTGGATCAACCAGTCTGATCTGGCCAGTGCCGCGCAGATTGCCATTTTTATGCTGATGATCATTACCTTTTTAGTGATCGTAGAAAGGTTGGGACGACGCAAACAGCGTTATATGAACTCTGCTCAACGCAGTCGCCTGATGCCCGCTCAGCCCGTTACAGGAAGCAGAGCGCTCACCTTATTCGTGCTTGGGTTGATTCCCGTTACGATCGGCTTTTTGATCCCATTTAGCCATTTGCTGGTAGAGTCTTATAAACGTATTCAATATGCGGGTTTTTCTGAATATTTATTACAAGCTTCGATCAATACCCTTACCTTGGCCAGCATCGCGACGTTTATTACTATTCTGGTAGGTTTCTTCATTGTCAGCGCTGCACGATTTAGTCGAACTACATGGTTTAGCCGAATTTCAAGTTTAGGTTATGCCATTCCGGGGACGGTACTTGCCATTGGCCTGATGCTGTCGTTAGGTGCTCTCGATCATGCCGTGGCGGATTTTTTTGAATTCCAGCTTGGCATTTCTACCGGGCTACTCTTTTTGGGGACCAGTTTTACCTTGATCTACGTCTATGCGGTGCGTTTTCTAGCGATTTCAATTGGTAGCATAGAATCCGGATATAATCGGATCCATGCGGTTCTTGATGATGCTGCATGTAATTTAGGACAGAACAAACGGGATATTTTATGGCGCGTTCATTTCCCTCTTTTACGCCCCGCGATCATCTCGGCTGCATTATTGATCTTTGTAGACTGTATGAAAGAATTACCTGCCACACTCTTATTGAGGCCACTGAATATGGAAACGCTGGCCACACAGCTCTATGCGGAAGCCTCAAGAGGCACCTATGAAGATGGCGCAATCGCAGCTTTACTGATCGTATTGGTAGGCTTGATACCGGTGATTTTACTTGCTCGTATGAGTAAAAATAGCCGATAAGAAAATATTATAATGAAATTAAAGCATCTGTAAGTATAAGAAGAACTGATTAAACGGTTCTTCTTGATCAAAAACTTAAGCATTCCACTCATCAATAAAGATGTCTGTAATCTATAAAATAAAAAATTTTCTCTAATACCATTCAATCGAAATAAGCTAATATAGTTGTATGAGTAAAATATCTGCCTATCAATTAACTGATATTGATTTCATCGCACTGTCCAAAACAGAGTCGAATCCACGCACGCGGGTTCGACTCTTAATGCTCGCCCAAATGGCAAAAGGCGTTTCTCCTCAACAGGTTGCTGAACAGTTTGGCTTTAATCCCATTACTATACGCAAGTTGCGGCGTACCTTTCAGACTCAAGGCATCAATGGCCTGTATGATCGGGAAGGTCGAGGCCGCCATAGCCCGTTGTCAATCGAGCAAAAAGAACAACTCAAAACCGAGATCGTGGCTCTCCAGCAACAACGTGGCGGTGGCCGGGTCACTGCGGTAAACATTGCCGAACTCATTCAGCAGAAATTCAACGTGGTTTACAACCCTAATAGCTTGTACAAACTGTTAAAGCAGATTGGCATGAGCTGGGTATCAGGTCGCTCTGCCCACCCAGAAAAGAACGACGCTGCTCAAGCTGAATTTAAAAAAAAATTGCCAGCAAACTCAAAGAAATCCTTCCTGCATCTGCAGATTTAGCGAAAGTTGATTTATGGTTTCAAGATGAGTCAAGAGTAGGACAGCAAGGTTCGATCAGCCGTGTTTGGCATTACCGGGGTGAACGACCACGCCTGGTTCGTCAGCAGCAATTTGAGTACAGTTATATTTATGGTGCCATTTGCCCTGCCCGAGGAGTCTGTTGTGGATTGGTTCTCCCGAGAGCAAATATCGAAGGAATGCGTCTACATTTACAGGAGATTTCAGCACAAGTTCCTGAGGGGCATCATAGCTGTTGTGATCGTTGATGGCGCTGGCTGGCATCAAACGAGTCTCAACTTGACGAATGTCAGTTTATTAAAATTACCGCCATATTCACCTGAACTGAATCCGATGGAACAGGTGTGGCAGTGGTTAAAACAACTTTATTTATCAAACCGATGCTTTAAAGATTATACCGAGATTGTTGATGCTTGCTGCATGGCTTGGAACCAGTTTGCCAAACGAACCCAACTCATCTAATCGATTGGAACTCGCAAATGGGCTGAATGTTAGGTTATTTCAATGGAGTGGTATAATAATAATCTATGATTGCTATAGCATTTATTCGAATAGCATAGTGTGATCTTAAAGATGGATGCCTTTCTTGCAGTCAGGCAATTAATAAAACAAATTTAAAAAATCAGCTTTGTACACGACAAAAAAAGATAACTCATTGAAATAATGGCATAATACTTGTTTTCTGACGACGAATATGATGACACATTTCAATGAGTTACATCTCATCTTAAACAAATATCTAAAGTGGAACAAGTCACATGCAAAATGTTTTACACTGATTATGCTTGCATTAATTGTAAAACAGACATGTAATCTTTCTTCTGCATCTAAAGCCTTACCCATCAAGTGCTTACCACAATCATTTTATCGACGTATACAACGCTTCTTTGCAGATCAGTATTTCGATTATCGTCAAATTTCTCAGTTAATTTTCAATATATTTTCATTCGATAAAGTCCAATTAACTTTGGATAGAACTAATTGGAAATGGGGAAAACGAGATATCAATATCTTGATGTTAGCCATCGTCTATCGTGGAATAGCCATACCTATTGTTTGGACATTGCTCAATAAACGTGGAAATTCAGATACAAAAGAGCGTATTGCTTTGATTCAACGCTTTATCTCTATTTTTGGTAAAGACCGTATTGTGAATGTGTTCGCAGACAGAGAATTTATCGGTGAGAAATGGTTTACATGGTTAATTGAAAATGACATTAACTTTTGTATACGTGTTAAAAAAACTTTATTGTGACCAATCACTTAGCCAAGAATCATAAAATTAGTGATTTATTTCGTCATCTTCAAGTTGGTCAAACTGAATGTCGTAAACGACGTATTTGGGTTGGTCGAGTGAAACTGTATATTAGTGCGCTACGATTAGAAGATGGAGAACTTTTACTTGTTGTTTCTCCTATGTTTAATGCTTCTGCTATTCGTGATTATGCATTACGCTGGGAAATCGAAACGTTATTTAGTTGTCTCAAAGGACGTGGATTCAATCTTGAAAATACTCGTTTAACAGACCCTAGACGAGTCAAGAAATTGATAGCAGTGCTAGCTATCGGTTTCTGTTGGTGCTATTTAACAGGTGAATGGCAACATGATCGGAAAAAAGCGATAAAAATAAAGAAGCATGGACGACTTTCAGTAAGTTTATTTCGCTACGGTTTGGACTATGTTCAAATGGCTATTCTACGTTTGATTGGTTTTGGAAAAAAAGAAGAATTTAAGAAAGTGCTAGCAATTTTAAGAAAGAAAAAGCCTGATAGGACAAGGGTCCTATGAAATTTGTCGTGTACAGAGAAAATCAGAATAAATTTTAGAAAAACAATCGATTTTATTAAGATTCATTTCTTATAAAAGATAATCATTTTTAAAATATAAGTGATAATTGTTATTATTTGTGTTGCAATTTACTTGTTTTGTAAGTTAATTTATCTGCCAATCGATTGCCACCCCGATCTTTTAAATAGAGGTAAACATGGAAAAACGTTGCTTTTTGAAAAATCCAATCGTCATGAGCGGATTATTATTCAGTAGTTTTATACCTAATTTATATGCAGCCCCTGAGCAAGAACAAAAAAGTATGGTGTTGCCTATGATTCAGGTGATTGGCTCACAGGAGGACGCTGTTTCGAAGATTCCGGGGGCAGCGGTGATAGTAGACCAAGAGCAAATTAAACAAGTTATTCCGACATCTACAGAAGATATCTTAAAACGTGTTTCCGGTGTCTATGTGAAACCTGAGGAAGAGTCTGCTGTAGTTGCCAATATTGGTATGCGAGGTATCAGTTCAGCTGATTATAAAACTTTAATTTTAGAAGATGGTGTGCCTGTAGCTCCTGGTCTATTTGTTGGAAATGGTCGTTATTACAATCCACGTGTACAGCGCATGGATAGTATTGAAGTGATGAAAGGTTCTTCAGCTTTGCGTTATGGTCCACTGAACATTGGAGGGGTGATCAATTACCAGACTAAGCAACCGAAAGATGGTGCTCTGGTTGATGTATCGGTTGGCTCTTGGGATACGTATAAAACAACAGTTGAATTAGGAGGAAGTTCTCCAAACAAAGACAGTAAGGTTGGGGCAATTTTAAGCTGGGCAAAAAGTGACGGTTTCATGGACAAGGGCTATGAAATGAAAGATGCTGTCATTAAGGCGGGCACAGCAATTGGTGATAATCAATGGTTAGGTGTGAAATTCACCCATTATGAGAATGATGCCAACATCTCTTATCGCGGGCAGTTCCTGGGCGAATATCAAAATGAGAAAGAGAGCAACCCTGCACCAGATGACTGGTTCTTAACAGAACGTAATTCTTTCGATGTTAATCACCGCTGGAATATAAATGATGATATGGAACTGCAAACATTATTTTATTGGAGTGAAATGAATCGTGATTACTGGCGTTATGATGTTGACGGAGCTGCATCAAAAGCTGCAGGTCAGTGGATATATAAAGATACATTGAATGGCAATAATCGTGCATTTGAACGTATCGGTGCTGAAACCCGCTTAGTGACCAAACATACTTTATTCAATATTTCAAGTGAGGCAGAAGTTGGCTTACGCCTGATGAATGAAAAAATGGATGATGTCACCATTAAAGCCACTCGTGCAACGCCACGTACAGGCACGATCGATAAGGATGTTAAAGATTCTGCTAAAAGTGTCGCTTTCTATGCTCAAAACCGTTTAGATATTACCGACCAGCTGTCGGTGACACCGGGGGTTCGTATTGAACATTATGAGCAGCAACGTGAAGATAAGAAAAAGAGTGAGTTGGTTAAGACCTCAAATACGGAAGTGATGCCTGGACTTGGTATGACATTCCAGTTAGATCCAGCTGTACAGTTGTATGGTAGTGTCTATAAAGCATTTTCCCCAGCATTGAATGGTGACTCTCTCAGTGGCTTGCAAGACCAAAAATTGGATGCGGAAACTGCCGTGAGTTGGGAATTTGGTTTAAGAGGTCAACAAGATGCTTTGAGCTATGAAATGACTGCTTTCCGTATGGACTTTGATAATCAGATTATTCCAGCGAACAGTAATTCTGACTTTCAAAGTACAAATGGCGGTAAAACCTATAACCAAGGCCTAGAAGGCGCGGTTAATCTAGAATTGGACAACGGATTTGATGTATTCGCCAATCTGACTTGGGTAATAGATGCTCAGTTCAAGGGCGACCGTTATAATAAAAATGGTACGCTTAAATCAAGAGATGGCGATCGTGTTCCGTATACACCAGAGTGGATAGCAAACCTAGGTTTAGGTTATACCTATGCAGGTTTACGTACGCAGTTAAGCGCGAATTATACGGGTTCACAATTTACCGATGAATTGAATACAAAACCAATTGTAGAAAACACATCTGGTTTTTTCACGGGCAAAATCAATGGCTATACGACAGTTGATTTGACTACGCGTTATACGCTTAATGATCAAGTTGAATTCTATGGTGCCGTGAAAAACTTGGCGGACAAACGTTATATTGCAAGCTTGCGTCAGGGAATTTATGTAGGTCCAGAACGTTCGCTTGAAGCCGGCGTTCGTTATCGCTTCTAAATCATTCTTTCTTTTCTAAAATCGGTAGGTCATATTTATGGATTTTTAAAAATATGACCTATCATCAACGAGATTGAATATATAAAGTAATTGTAATAGCCCCCGATTTGTAGATACCTTTTGGTCCATCTAGTGACTAATTAATTTTTTTTAAATACCGATAAACTGCTTGTCGACTAATATCAAATGCTTTTGCCAGATCAACTTTGGATGAATACATCCCTTCATCCCAGGCTTGTTGTAACGCTTTGGCCTGATCGGGATTCAATTTATGGACACGACCTTTATATTTGCCCTGAGCTGCTGCGAGCCTGATACCTTCTTTCTGACGTTCTAAGATAATTTCTCGCTCAAATTGAGCAAAAGCTCCCATGAGCTGTAACATCAGATTATCCATCGGAGTGGCCTGAGCTGTGAAGGTAATATTTTCGGCACTGTTGCAAATAGGCTGACATGATAAGCTAAATATCTTATTTATTTCGAGATACAGCAGATGAATCCCTTCCACGGTCGGCACTTTCAAGGTGAAATCATTCTTTGGGCTGTTCGTTGGTATTGTAAATATGGCATCAGCTATCGTGAACTTCAAGAAATGCTCGCTGAACGAGGCATAAATGTGGATCACAGTACAATTTATCGTTGGGTTCAGCGTTATGCTCCAGAAATGGAAAAACGGTTACGCTGGTATTGGCGTAATCCTACAGATTTACATTCATGGCATATGGATGAGACTTATATCAAAGTGAAGGGGCGATGGACTTACCTGTATCGTGCAGTTGATCAACGGGGTCATACGATTGACTTTTACCTTTCCGCTAGACGGAACAGTAAATCAGCCTATAGTTTTCTAGGAAAGATCTTCAATACGGTGAAAAAATGGCAAATTCCACGGGTCATCAATACAGATAAAGCAGCGACCTATGGCCATGCTTTATCACGATTAAAGCGAGAAGGAAAATGTCCAGTAGATATTGAGCACAGGCAGATTAAGTATAAAAATAATGTCATTGAATGTGATCATGGTAAGTTAAAGCGAATCATCAGGGCCACATTAGGATTCAAATCTATGAAGACTGCTTATGCCACAATTAAAGGTATTGAAGTCATGCGTGCACTACGTAAAGGACAAGCATCGTCATTTTATTATGGTCAGCCTCAGGG